>CAYQBW010000093.1:0-1818 GCA_964415725.1 uncultured Planctomycetia bacterium | reverse complement strand
GGACCAGGCGGGTCGTTTTCTCAGGTCCTTGAAGCTCGACCCCCGGGGCGCCCAGGCCTTCCGGGTTCTCCAGGAGGAGGTGCCCCTTCCCCCGGAATACCTTCTCCAGGTTTGCCGGGCCGCGGAAAAAGGGAATTGGCCGGAAGAACTCCGGGCTTTCTCCTTCCGGCTTCTCCGCCAATGGGCCTCCCGGCCCGAGCTGGACACGGAAAAAAGGATCCGTCTCGTCCGGGCCCTGGCCCCTTCGAAGGAAGAAGAAACGGAGAAGTTCCTCCTTTCCCTCAAGAAAGGAGGGGGACTCCTGGGAAGGGAAAAGGTCCCCCGGGCCCTGAGAAAGGAAGCCAAGGCCGTCCTGGAATCCTTGAGACGGAAAAGGCCGAGGTAACACATGGAAGAAAGGAACGTCCCCGCCGACCCCATCGAGGCCGTCACCTCCTTCGTGGAGGAGCTGGCCGTGGCCATGGTGAACGCCCGGATCTTCGGCTCCGCCCACAGGAGGACGAAGCAGTCCCTGGAAGCCTGCGTGAGGATCCTGGAAAAGGACCTGCCCGGACCCGCCGGGGGGGACCTGGAGATCCGAAGCGCCCGGGAATTCCTGGTGTGGGGGGACAAACCGCTCCTGGGATTGAGCCTGGCGGCGGACCGCTTTCTTCAACCCTTGGGTGACAAGGGACTCGGCGGTTTCCGGATCGGAAGGAATGCCTCCGCCGAGGACCTCTCCCTGCTCCTGGACGTTCTGGTCCATTCCCCCCCCGGAAAAACCGAAGCGGAGAAGATCAACGCCTTCCTGGAACAAAACGGGTGCTCTTCGGTGCGTTTCCTCCCCCCCGGCGACCTGGTGGAGGGAAAGAAAGACGAGGAATTCCACCTGCTCTACCCCTCCATCCACAAGGCCGTCCGGTTCACCCGGGATGTCTCCCGCCTCCTGGAGAGCGTCACTCTCAGGGTGTGCCAGGGAGGTGAACTCAGGCTGAACGAGGTGGAGGACAAGGTGGAGGAGATCCTGGAGGAACTCAAGACCAACCCGGTCTGGCTCTTGCGGATGTCCGAATACGATCGGTACGACGCGTTCACCTTCGGGCATTCCCTGCGGGTCTGCCTTCTCGCTCTCCACTTCTCGAGGAGTCTCACCGACGACTCCTCCTTCCTCCTCCGCCTGGGGAGAGCGGCCCTCCTCCACGACATCGGGAAGGCCCGGGTGCCTTTCGAGATCCTCCACTGCCGGACCCGCCTCACAGAAGAAGAAAAGGAGGAGATGAGCCGCCACCCGGTCTACGGGGCCGAAATCCTCCTGGAGTCCAGGGAGAGCGATCCCTTGACCCTGGCCGTCGCCTTCGGACACCACAAGCGGTTGGACTACCAGGGTTATCCCGCCACGATCCACAAAGCCCCTCTCTCCCTGGCCACGAAGGTCGTCAAGATCTGCGACGTCTTCGAGGCCCTCACCTCGGTGCGTCCCTACAAGCACCCCATCCCCCCGGGCCGGGCCTACCGGATCATGATGGCCATGGAGGACCACTTCGACCGGGCCCTGTTGAAGCGGTTCATCCAGGTCACGGGGCTCTACCCCCTCGGGACCCGGGTCCTCCTCTCGTCCGGGGCCCAGGCCGTGGTGATCCGCCAGACCGGGGACCTCCTCAGGCCCGTGGTGAGGATCGTGGACCCTCCGGAACCCGGCGAGGATCCTTCCCCGGAGAAAAGAGTAGTGGACCTGGGCGCGAGGACCGATCTCTTCATCGAAAAGACCTTGAAAGAACCGGCCCGAAAGGTCCTGGCCTGGGGTTGATCTTCCCCGGAACAGCCCCCCTCCGCCCAAGC
>CAYQBW010000092.1:0-8293 GCA_964415725.1 uncultured Planctomycetia bacterium | reverse complement strand
GGCCGCGCCCCTGGGGAGGGGAGTGGGGCGGGAATTCCCTCCGGGCCGGGGGGGCCAAGGCATGGTCCTCTCTTGGGGCGGTCCTTCGGGCCCAGGAAGGTGAAGGCCATCCTGCCGGGGAAAGCCGCACACCATCACCCGGGGGCAGGTCTATGGGTAGGGTGATTCGTAGCATTTTTGATGGGCGTGAAAAAAGAAAAGAGCGGGAAAGTCAGGAAAAAGGGGATTAGGTCTCCAGGATGTTGAATTGGTAACAAAATTATTGAAACATGGGGCCTGAAGGGTTGGCAACCCCTGGGCATGAAAAATGATTAGGCCCTGAATGTCCCGGATTGGGACAGAGGTTGGCCGGAGAAGGAGATTCACCCCTCCCTCTCCTCCTACCCTGGGTCAGCCGTTCTCCGGGGAGTCCATGCGCTGGACGAGAGCGTCTTTGAAGGGCTCGGGGTGGGCCAGGCGGGTGAGGCCGAAGCGGTTCTCGGCAAGGGAGACGAGGAAGTCGGCGGGTTTGGTCCCCGGGGGGGCCTGGTAGACCTCCTCTTTGAAGGCGGCGGCGATCTCTTTCGCCTTGTCCCGGCTCAACTGGAAGCCCTTGATCTCCCCCAGGTAGTAGTGGATCACGTTCCAGCCGCTCAGGGGTCCGAGCAGGATCTCCGACTCGGAGACGCCGAAACGGTCCAGGGGGTGGGCCTCGTAGGTGGAGCGGTCGTTGAGGACCGCCTTCTGGTGGACCCCTGCCGTGTGGGTCCGGTTGGTGAGGGAGACGGGCTCTGTCGCGGGGACGAGCATCTTCAGCTTGTCGGCAAGGAGGACGTTGATGGGGTAGCTCCCCCGGAGGTGGTATCCCTCGAGGCGGTCGTAGTCGCCCTCGATGTAGAGGTTGTAGAGGAGGGCCGTCATGGAGGTGATTCCCGAGCGTTCCCCGATGCCCAGGATCGTGGTGTCGATGTACCGCATCCCTGCCCGGACGGCGGCCAGGGCGTTGGGGAGGGCGAAGCCCCGGTCGGCGTGGAAGTGGCCCTCCAGGTCGGTGTCCGGGTATCTCTCCCTCAGGAGGCGGACCCTCTCCTCCACGAGCGGCGGGGTGGCCACCCCGACCGTATCGGGAGTCCCCAGGCGGTCCACCAGGGGCGCCACCCTGTCGTAGACCCGGAAGAGGTCGTCCGTGGGCGTGCGGAAGGCGTCCTCCCCGCTGAAGCGGAGGACCAGGCCGGGATGGTTTTTTTTGAGGTCCTCCAGGATCGTCCCGGCCCGGCGGGCCATCTCCTCCAGGCCCAGGCCGTGGCTGAAGCGCCTCGAGGCGGGAGAGGTGCCGAAGTAGAGGTTCAGGCCGTCGAAGCCCGCGTCGATGGCGGCCTCCACGTCGGCCGGGTGGCACCGGGCGTGGGCCAGAAGGAAGGTATATCCCTTCTGGGTGATGAGGCCGTCCCGGACCTCCTTCAATGCCTGGAAGTCCTCCCGCTCTCTCGGGCTCACCACGGGGGCGAAGAGCTCCACGAACTTGACGCCGTAGATGATGAGCGCCCGAAGGATCTCCCTCTTGTCGTCCAGGTTGAAGAAGTACTTGTAGTGGTCGTGGAGAAGCGAGGTCTGGGAGCCCTCTCTCAGGGTGGTGTCCACGATCTCCAGCTGTCTCGGCTGGTAGTTCTCGAAGAGGAAGGGACCTGGGCCGGTCATTTCTTTTCTCCCGTCAATCGTTCCAGGGCCGACCGGAGGACCCGGATGGCCCGGGCGTATTCCTCGAGATCGATGTGTTCCTTCGGGGTGTGGTCCAGGGCGCTGTCGCCGGGGCCGTAGACCAGGGCCGGGGTTTCCGGCCAGGCGGCGTGGAGGACGTTGAGGTCGCAGGTGCCGGTCTTCACCACGAACCTGGGCTTCCCGCCCTCGGCCCGGATCGACGCGAGAAAGGCCCCCGGGAGCGGGCCCTTCCTGGGCAGGCGGCAGGCCTCCTCGGCCCCCCGGAAGGCCAGGTGGATCTCCGCCCCCTCCATGGGTTTCAAAAGCCGTGTCAGCTGGTCCCTCAATTCCCCGGGTTTCAGGCCAGGGGGCAGGCGGAATCCCATCTCGAGCTTCACCACCCCGTGGGTCCCTTCCCGGGCGGTCTGGAAGGACCGGAGCGAGGGATCCAGGGAAGCGAAGGCGGAGAACGTGCCCTTTGCCCCGGTCCACCGGACGCACCAGTCCCGGGCATCCTCCCAGGCCCGAACGCCCATCTCCGCCGGAAGGGGATCCAGGCCCGCCGAGTGGGAGAGGGGGGCCCGGAGGGTGAGGTCCAGAAGAAGTCTCCCCTTGTATCCCAGGGCGATCCTCTCCCAGCCCGAGGGTTCGCCCACGACCAGGAAATCCGGAGGGGCGGGTCTGGAGGAGAGCACGTGGCGGGCGCCTTTGCTGGTGGCGGCCTCCTCCTCCACGGCGCCGGCGACGGTGACCTTCCAGCCCGGCCCCAGGGTAGCCCGGGCCGCCGCCAGGACGAAGGCGCAAAGGGGCCCCTTGGCGTCCACCGTTCCCCTTCCATAGAGGAGGTTTCCCTCCCGGCGGATGGGGACCTCGCCGGGGACGGTGTCGATGTGGCCGAGAAGGAGGGCCTCCCTCTCTCCTTCCCCCCGGGAGGCGACGGCGTTTCCCGCCCCGTCCACCCGGGCCTCCAGGCCGAGCTCTTTCATCCGCTCCACGAGAAACCGGGAGGCCTCCCCTTCCCGGCCCGAGGGGCTCGGGATCGCGACCAGGTCCTCCAGGAGCCGGGCGGCCTGCTCATCCATGGAGGACCTCCAGGATCAGATCCAGGGCCCGGTCCAGCTCCTCTTCGGTGATGACCAGAGGCGGCAGGAGGCGGAGCACCGTGGGGCCCGCGGGAAGGGCCCAGACGCCCTTTTCCATCAGGGCCCGGAGGATGGGATTCACCTTGACCTTGAGTTCCAGGCCGATCATGAGGCCGATCCCACGGACCTCCCGGACCTTGGGAGGTTTTTCCTTTTCCAGGCGCTCCAGGGCCTTGGCCCCGAGGCGGGCGGCCCGGCCGGGAAGGTCTTCTTTTTCCATGACCTCCAGGACGGCCCGGCTCGCCGCGCAGGGAAGGGGGCCGCCTCCGAAGGTGGAGGCGTGCCGTCCCGCCTCGAAGGTCCCGATCTCCCGCCGCCAGCAGACGGCGCCCATGGGGATCCCCCCGCCCAGGGCCTTTCCGAGAAGGAGAATATCGGGCCGGGCCCGGTAATGGCCGCAGGCGAACCACTTGCCCGTCCGTCCCATGCCGGTCTGGATCTCGTCGAAGACCAGGAGGGCTCCCTTTTCGTCGCAGATCCGCCGGGCCGCGTCCAGGAATTCGGGCGTGGCCGGGTGGACCCCTCCCTCGCCCTGGACCACTTCCAGGAGCAGGGCGGCGGTCTTTTCCGTCACCGCTTCCTCCAGGGCGGAAGCATCGTTGAAGGGGACGTGGCTGAATCCGGGCACAAGAGGAAGGAAGGGCTCCCTGTAGTGGGGCTTCCACGTGGCCGAGAGGGCGCCCAGGGTGCGGCCGTGGAAGGCCCGCTTGGCCGCCACGATCCCGGGCCTTCCGGTGAAATACCGGGCCGCCTTGACCGCCCCTTCCACGGCCTCGGCGCCGGAGTTGCAGGGATGGATCCTCGTGAGGGGGCCTTTTTCGGTGGACCCGACCTCTCTTTCGAGTAGGGCCGAGAGATCCCGGAACCAGAGGGCCCGCTGGTCGTTGTATCCGTTTTCCGTATGCATCACCAGGCGGGCGGCCTGGCCGGCGATGGCCTTGGTGATCTCCGGGTGGCAGTGCCCCACCGAGGCCCAGCCGTGGGCCCCCGAGAGGTCCAGGTATTCCTTGCCGGAAGCGTCGACGATCCGGGCCCCCTCGCCCCGGACGATGACGGCGGGCCTTCGGGCCATGCCGCCGGACATGTGTTCTTTTTCCAGGGCGGCGTAATCTTCAGGATTCATGGCTTTCTCCGATCTTCTCGCCCAGCACCGTGCCCTCCCCGGCCAGGGCCTTTTTCAAAGGTTCCGCCACCCTTCCGTCGGCGAAGACCACCCGCTTGACTCCGGCCTTGAGGGCCTCGGCGGCGCCCATGACCTTCTTTTTCATCCGGTCCAGGGCGACTTCCATGAAGCGCTCCACCTCCCCGGCCGGGATGTGCCGGATCAGGGTCGACTCGTCGGGAAACTTCCGGAGCAGGCCCGGCACGTTGGAGAGGATGACCAGGGTCTCGGCCCGGAGCGCCGCCGCCGTGGCGGCGGCGGCGCGGTCGCCGTCCACGTTGACCGCCTCGCCCTCGTAGCTCGCCGCCGGGGGGCAGAGTACGGGGAGAAATCCCTCGGAGAGGAGGGCCCGAAGGAGGGGGAGGTTCACCCGTTCCACCTTGCCCGTGTAGTCGTCCCGGAGCACCAGGCGCCTTCCCTTGTGGAGGACCTTGATGGCCGCCTTCCTCGGGCCTTCCCAGACGCGGCCGTCCAGGCCCGAGAGGCCCACGGCCCGGGTCCCGAGCCTCTGGAAACGCTCCACCAGGTCCTTGTTGACCCGGCCGGCGCAGGCCATTTCGAAGATCTCCAGGGTCTTCCTGTCGGTGCGCCGGGAGGTATACCCGGAAAGGGAGGTGACGAAGACGGGGGGGTGGCCCAGCTTCTCGCCCAGCTCCGTGGCCAGGGAGGACCCGCCGTGGACCACGACGAGTTTCTCTCCCGCCTTGTGGTGGGCCGAGATGTCCCGGACCACGGCGTCCAGGTCGATGCCTCGGCTTCCGCCGATCTTGACGACGATCATGGGTTTCTCCTAGAGCGGATGCAGGCCCGGGAAGGAGAGGCCTTCCCCTTCGTCCAGGCCGGTCATGAGGTTCATGCACTGGAGGGCGCTTCCGGCGGCGCCCTTCACCAGGTTGTCCAGGGCGGCCGTGACCACCACCCGGTTTCCCGGCGAGCCCGGGTCGGCGGCGAAACCCACGTCGCAGAAGTTGGTGCCGGCAAGAAGGGCCGGCTCCGGGTAGCGGTGGATTCCCGTCTTCTGGGCGACCAGGCGGACGAAGGGCTCGGAGCCGTAGGCGGACCTGTAGAGCTTCCAGAGGTCCTTTTCCTCCAGGGGTTCGGTGAGAAAACAGTGGGCCGTGGCGGCGGCGCCCCGGACCAGGGGGACGGAGGTGACGGAGAAGTGGAGTTCGAAACCCTCCCCCAGGACGCGGCGGACCTCGGCCTGGTGGCGGTGGCCGGCGAGCTTGAAGGGCCGGACCGCCTGGGCCCGCTCGGGATGGTGGGAGGCCTCGGTGGGGCGGGCCCCGGCCTCGGAGGAGCCTACCTTGACCTCCACGACGGCCCGCTCCAGGAGGCCCGATCGGGCCAGGGGGGCCAGGGCCAGGTTGGTGACCGTGGCGTTGCAGCCCACCCCCGAGGCGTAGTCCGCGCCTTTCAGCTCTTCCCGGAAGAATTCCGGTAGGCCGTAAGTGAAGCGGGGGAGCCAGTCGGGGGCCGGATGGGTCCAGCCGTACCACTTCTCGTAGGCCGCGGGCGACTCCAGGCGGAAGTCCGCCGAGAGGTCGACGATCTTCTTCGCCAGGGAGGCGAAGGTCTCGATCCGGCCGGCGGCCTTGCCGTGGGGCTCGCAAAGGAAGAGCACGTCGCAGGGCTCCAGGGCCTCGGGGTGGGTGAACTTGAGGTCCGTCACGCCCCGGAGGTTGGGATGGGCGGTGTGGACGAACTTGCCCGTCCGGCTCGCCGAGGCGGCCTGGGCGATCTCCACGCCCGGGTGGCCGAGAAGGAGGCGCAGGAGTTCGCCTCCCACGTAACCGCTCCCGCCGGTGAGGGAGGCCCGGATCACGACGCCCTCCCTTTTTCGGCCACCCGAAGGACGTAGTCGGCCACCTTGCCCGGGATGTCCACGCCCGTGGTGTGGATGCTGTTTTTGAATTCCATGGTGTAGTTCACCTCGTTCACCAGGAGTTTTCCTTCCCTCGTCTCCAGGAGGTCCACGGCCACCACGCCGCCGCCCACGGCCCGGGCGGCGGACCGGGAAAGGCGGTCCACTTCCTCCGTGACGGGGCAGTTCTCGGCCCGCCCGCCCCGGGCGGTGTTGGTGATCCAGTGGTCCGAGTAGCGGTAGATGGCGCAGATGGTCTCGCCGTCCACCACGAAGGAGCGGATGTCCCGGGCGGGTTTCTCGATGAACTCCTGGATGTAGAAGATGGAGTGGTGGTAGCTCCCCAGGATCTGTTTGTGTTCCAGGATGGCCTCGGCGGCCTCACGGTCGTTGACCTTGGAGAGGAGCCGGCCCCAGGATCCCACGGCAGGTTTCAGGACCACCGGATAACCCATCTCCTCGATGGCGGAGAGCGCCGATTCGGGAGTGAAGGCGATCCTGCACCGGGGAGTGGGGACGCCTTCGCGGACCAGGGCGGAGGTGGTCTCAAGCTTGTTGCCGCAGACCAGGGCGACCTTCCAGGGGTTGACCGTGGGGACGCCCCGGTCGTTGAGGATCCGAAGCGCGTAGAGGGCCCGGGAGTGGTTGATGCACCGCTCCAGGACTACGTCGAACCGGTTCCAGCCGTCCTGGTGGAAATCGAAGACGATCTTCCTGTCGTCCAGGATCTCTACTTGGGCCCCCCGCTCCTCCAGGGCCTTGAGAAGGTACTTTTCCTCCAGGCGGACCCGGGAGAGGAGGAGGCCGACGCGCGGGGTGGACATGTCTTTTTCCTTCCTTGCCGTTCCGGGGGACCGGCGGCTACTCGCCCCAGTCCTCTTCTTCTTCCGGGGCCGGGCCCACCTGGGGCGGGTCCAGAGAGAGGACTTCCAGCTCGATCCCGCAGTCCGGGCAGGAGAGGATCTCTCCCTGCATCACGTCCCCGGGGAAGGTGACGGTTGCGCCGCATTCAGGGCATTCGACGGTCTTGCTCATGGGATTCTCCTTGGAAAACGAGTTCTCGAAACAGGGATGGATCCGTGGGTCCAGGCAGAACGAAAACGTGAGGGACCTGGACGGTCCCGGGGAAATCGAGGGAGGAACGGCCCGGCCGGGGCCGTTCAGGAGGCCTTCTTGGAGGGGGCCGGGCCCCCGGCGGGGACCGGCCCGAAATACCTCCTGGAAGGGTCCTTCCGGGACGGGGAGACACCGGGGCCCTGCCCGGCGGGCCGCCGGGGGGCGAAGAAGGCATCGATCTTCCGGTGTCTTCGAATCATGGCTGACGGGGAATCCTAGTGGCGCCGGCCCGGTTGGGCAACGGGGGGCGTGTCATTTTTTCCTTGGATTCAAAGGCCCAGGAGATGCCAGACCCACTGGGCGGCCAGGACGGCAAGGGCCACGATGAGGGCCGTAAGAGGAAGGTTTTCCAGGAGCATGCGGCGCTGGATCTCTTTTTTGCGGGCCTGGGCCTTCTCTTGTTCCCCCCGGACCAGGTCCAGGGCGGCCTCCAGGCGGGACACCCTCCTCTCCAGCTCTTGGAGCCGATCCTCCACGGGATCCTGGGGCATCTTTCGGGCGTCCATTGCGGGTTCCTTCGGCGGGGCATAGGGTTTTGGTGTTCCTGACTTCTTTCACCATAGGAGGCGCGGCCATGGGTGAAAAGACTCCCCGGGAAGTTCTGGCGGAATTCAGCATGACCCCCCTGGACAAGGGGGAGAGCGTCTCTCCTTTCGTGGCCCGGTCCCTGGACATCGTGGACCGAAGCGGCCTGGACTACCTGCTCACCCCCATGGGAACGGTCCTGGAAGGGACCTGGGAGGAGGTGATGGAGGTGATCGGGAGGTGTTTCGAAAGGATGCGGGAGGATTGCAACCGGATCACCTGCTCGGTCAAGATCGACTACCGCAAGGGGCGGGAAGGGCGGCTCGGGGCCAAGGTCCGCTCCGTGGAGGAGAAGGTGGGCCGGCCCTTGAAGCGCACGGGCCGGGAAGAGGGCTGAATTCCCCGATTCTCTTCTTTTTTTTCAGAGTTCTTCCGGGGTTCCCCTTGTTACGTTCCAGAGTGTCTCCCGAATGAACAGGGGAAGGGCGGCATTGTGGACTTTCTATACAGGGAAAGGTCCGGGTTGCCGAAAAAGACTACGCCGGGAGAGAGTCCTTCGAGGGGAAGGGCGCCCGGGAAAGAGGGAAACCTGACAAAGGAGGTGCTCCATGGGGAGGAAGATTCGCGCGGGTCCCCTGGCCAAGGGAGCCCTCGAGGCCGGGCCCTTGGTCCATCCTCATCATCAAGAGGTCCATACTGTGGCCGAGCCGGGAGTCTCCAGTTTCCTGGCCGTGGTCTTCTCCGCCCTTCTTCTTCCCGCCCTTTTCGCCGGGCTGGGAAGCATCGGGGGCGTAGGGGCCGCGGGAG
>CAYQBW010000091.1:6605-8311 GCA_964415725.1 uncultured Planctomycetia bacterium | reverse complement strand
GGCCAGGAAAGCCTGGAAGGGAAGAGGAATGCGCCGGCCGGGGAAAGATCCTCCCCTGGCCGCCGGAACTCTTCGGCCGAAACAGCCCGGACCCGGGGCCTCCCCTCTCCCCGGACCGGACGGAGCAGGACGGGGCCCCCGGAACCGGAAAGCGCCCCGGCCGGCGCATTCCTCTTCCCTTCCAGGCTTTCCTGGCCGGCGCCCTCCTGGTCCTTCTCGCCCGCTGGGTCTCCCCCCCTGCGGGGCCGGCGAAGGGGCTTCCCGAGGGCATTCCCGCGCCCGCCCTCGCCTTGCAAGCCCCGGCCGGCCTGGATCCTCCCGGCCTGAAGAAGTGGGCCGGGCGACTCTGGGAAGCCCGGGCCTGGCCCTCCCTCTGGAAAAAGAGCCCCCTCTTGGGGAAGGCCCGGGAGGTCCGGGACGAAGCCCGGGCCCTGGGCCTGGAAAACCTGGCCGCCCGGATGGAGATGCTCCTGGAGATCTACGGGCCGCCAGGACCAAAAAAGTAGCCAGGGAAGATCCCCGGGGCTACCATCCCGGCCCATGGACATGCCTGGCCTGGAAGATCTGCTCCGGAAGGTGCGGGAAGGGAAAGTCTCCCCGGAGGAGGCGGCCCGCCGCTTGCGGGACCTCTCCGTGGAGGACCTGGGCTTCGCACGCCTCGACCACGGCCGGGGACTCCGGTGCGGCTTTCCCGAGGTGGTCTTCTGCCAGGGCAAGAGACCGGAGGAAGCCGCGGCCATCGGGGAGAAGATCTACCGGAAATCGGGCAAGGTCCTCCTCACGCGGGCGACGGAAGAGGTGTTCCGGCTCTTCCAGGCCCGGGTGCCCGAGGCGGCCTGGCACGAGAGGGCCCGGTGCGTCACGGCCCGAAGCCCGGCTTCCCCCGGGCGGGCGGAAGGCCTGGTGGCGGTTCTCGCGGCGGGCACGGCCGACCTGCCCGTGGCGGAAGAGGCCAGGATTACGGCGGAGATGATGGATGCCCGGGTGCGGACCTTCTACGACGTGGGGGTGGCGGGCATCCACCGCCTCCTTGGGCACATGGAAGACCTGCGCCGGGCCCGGGCCCTGGTTGTGGCCGCCGGAATGGAGGGAGCCCTTCCCTCGGTGGTGGCCGGGCTGGTGGAGCGCCCCGTCCTGGCCGTTCCCACCAGCGTGGGCTACGGCGCCTCCTTCGGCGGGCTCAGCGCCCTTCTGGCCATGCTCAACACCTGCGCCGCCGGGGTGGCCGTGGTGAACATCGACAACGGGTTCGGAGCGGGCTTCATGGCCGCTCTCATCAACAGGAACGGCATGACATGAGCCCCAGCCAAGAGAGGCCGCCCGCCCTGGTGGTCCTGGAGGACGGAACGGTGCTCCGGGGCAGGTCCTTCGGCGCCCCCGGGGAAAGCATCGGGGAAGTGGTCTTCAATACCTCCCACACCGGTTACCAGGAAATCCTCACCGACCCCTCCTACAGGGGGCAGGTGGTCCTGATGACGGCCGTGGAGATCGGGAACTACGGGGTCAACGACGAGGACGAGGAATCCGTCCGGCCCTGGCTGGCGGGCTTCATCGCCCGGAGCGCCTCCCGCAGGGCGAGCAATTTCCGGTCCCTCGCATCTCTCCCCGATTACCTGCGCGAAAAGGGCGTGGTCGCCGTGGAGGAGGTGGACACCCGGGCGCTGACCGTGAAGATCCGGGACCAAGGAGCATTGAAGGCCCTCCTC
>CAYQBW010000091.1:0-6595 GCA_964415725.1 uncultured Planctomycetia bacterium | reverse complement strand
CATTGACGGACCTCCTCACCACCGAGGTGGACACCCCGATCGCAAGCCTCCGGGAAAGGGTCGCGAAGGCCCCTCCCCTGGAGGGCCGGGACCTGGTCCGGGAAGTGGTGGGAGAAGGGATCGAGCGCTGGACCCGGGGATTCGTCTCGCCCTTCTCCCCCGAACTCCCCCCGCCCTCGCCGGGAAAGCCCCTGCGCCTGGCTCTTTTGGATTGCGGGGTCAAGCGCTCCATCCTCCGGTCCCTTGTGCAGGTGGGCTTCGATGTCTACCGGGTGCCTTACGGGACTCCTCTGGAAGAGATCCGGAACCTGGACCCCCAGGCCCTCTTCCTCTCCAACGGCCCGGGAGACCCGGAGCCCCTGGCACAGGCCGCCGAGGCGGCCCGGGCTTTCGCCGGCAGGATTCCCATCCTGGGGATTTGCCTGGGCCACCAGGTCCTGGCCCTCGCCCTGGGCGGGCGGACCTACAAGATGAAATTCGGCCACCACGGGGGAAACCAGCCCGTCCAGGACCTGGCGACGGGAAAGGTCTGGATCACCGCCCAGAACCACTCCTTCGCCGTGGACCTCTCGGGAGCTCCCGACCTGGAAGTCACCCAGATCAACCTCAACGACCGGACCGTGGAGGGGATGCGCCACAAGAGCCTTCCCATCTGGAGCGTCCAGTTCCACCCGGAAGCCGGCCCCGGCCCCCACGACGCCCTGCACCTCTTCAGTTGGTTCCGGGAGAGGGCGGCCTCCGCCTCTTGAGCCTCTCTCTGCCCCGAATCGAGACACGGAATCCCGGCCTTTGCTCGGGTTTCCCCCCTCTCCGGCCGGGTTTCATGGAGACCTGTGCCTCCCCGCCCCATACTTGAAAGGACACGTTCCTTTTTCCTTCCTGTTTTTCACCCTACCTGTGAGGCAAACCATGCGAAAAACTCTTCTCGCCCTGTTCACCCTCCTTCCCATGCTGGGGGCCCAGGAAAAACCCTCCGCCCCGGCGGAGGCCCCCATCCTGGACGTCTCGGTGGAGCACGGGCTTCCCGGCTCCCTCCCCGGCACGGAGAGGTGGATCGTCCTCTTCAAGCGCCGCTCCTTCGACCTCTCTGATTTCCGGTCCGCAGTCTATAGCGGGGCCTCGGCCGCCGAGGTCGCCCGGATCGTGAAGGACCTGGAGGAGGAGGTGAAGGCCGACCAGGCCGATTTCGTCCGGTTCATCCAAAAACTGGGCGGCAAGGTGGTCGTCCAGTGGTGGATCATCAACGGGTGCGCCGTGGACATCCCCTTCGACAAGCTCGACCTGGTCCGCCGCAACCCGAGGGTTGCTTTCGTGGAGCCCGACCGGGTCCGGAAGCCCCTGGCCCCGATCCTCACCTCCACCAACGTCCACAACCACGTGGTGGATCCCCTGCAGGCCCAGGGTTACATGGCCAAGGGCGTCGCCGTGGCCATCATGGACACGGGCCAGGACTCGAACATGGGCGGAACGGGAAGGCCCCACGCCACCTACTACGTAAACGGTGACATCAACAACAAGACCGGCGGCGGCATCGGGGGCTCCCGGCTCCTGGCGAACATCAAGGTGGGCGCCATGAACCCCGACGACGTCCACGGCCACGGAACCGGCGTGGCGGGCATCGCCGCGGGCGAGAAGTGGAACAAGGCCGGTTACAGCGACCGGGGCCACGCTCCCATGGCCGGGATCGTGGGTTACTCCATCGCCAATTCCTCCAACGGAAACTCCACCTCCACGGTGATGACCACGGCCTGGCAGAAGATCGCCGCCGACAAGGTCAAGTACGGCATCGTGGCGGCCAACAACTCCTACTCGGGAAGCCCCAATCCCCTTCAATCCACCCAGCAGGCCCTGGACTCGGCGGCCCTCAACGCCGACATCCTCCCCGTGGTGGCCGCGGGCAACAGCTCCAGTTCCACCCGCACCAGCCAGTCCGCCGTAAACGGCCTGGCCGTGGGGGCCGTGTATCCGACGAGCAAGAAAATGGCCAGCTTCTCCTCCCGGGGTCCTCTCTCCGGGGACACCCAACGCTTCTACCCGGACCTGTGCGCCTGCGGCGTCGGGACGGTCATGCCCAGGCGGAACAACGAGGGGAGCTACTACCGCGCCTCGGGAACTTCCATGGCCTCCCCCCAGGTCTGCGGAGCCGCCACCCTCTTCCGGTCCGTGGCGAAGAAAGCCACTGCCCTGGAAACCAAGGCCGCCCTCCTGGCCTCCACCGAAGACGTCTCCAGGCAGAACCCGAGTCCGCCCTACAACACCCGGAACGCCTACGGCCTGGGCTTTCTCAGGGACGATCGGGCCCTGGAGATCGCCAAGGGAAAGGGCCTTCTCATGACCTCCACCCTCACCAAGGCGGCCCCGAAGAAGATCATCCCCCTTCCCGTAAGAGCGGGAAAGGCCTACTCCGTGGTGATCGCCTGGCACAGGCAGAGCACGACCACCACCAGGTGGAGCAACCTGGCCCTCACAGTCAGGTCCCTGGGCCGGGTCCTGGGAACTTCAGACACGCCCCGGAATCTCTATGAAAAGGTCGTCTTCCTGGCGCCTTCCTCGGGCAATGTCTCCATCGAGGTGACGGCCTCCTTCCTGGAGAAGGATCCCCTCCCCTTCGCCGTGGCGGCCCTCGAGGTTCCGGCCCCCTTCATCCCGGGAACGGTCTCCTCCTTCGGCAAAGGCTGCAAGGGCACGGGGGCCCTGCCGGGCATCGGCCCCGTGGCGCCGGCGGCCTACGCAAACAGGTGGGGCGAGAGCCGGACGGCCGTGCCGCTGGGCTACTACAACCACAGGGTCCAGCACGTCTACTCCCTCAAGGCCCTTCCCTCCAGCTTCACGGCGACGGGCATGGCCTTCAGGCACGACAACCAGTATGTCCGCTCGGCGTCCAACTACTGGATCGAACTTTCCGTTTCCCTGGGATACACCACCAGGACGCCTTCGACCATCAGCTCCTCTTTCTCCGCGAACATCACCGGGTCCATGGTCCAGGTCCTTTCCAGGAAGAAGATCAACCTCCCCTACTGGACCTCTGTGAATACATCTCTCAGCAACTGGGACATCAAGATCCCCTTCACGAGGCCCTTCACCTATATCCCCCAGTCCGGAAAGCAGCTCCTGGTGGACTTCCGGAAGACCAATTCATCCAGGGGCAACACCTATACCTACTACTGGGTTGACGCCGTCTCCAATACAAGCTACCTGGTGAGCCGGGTCTACCGCGCGGGCTCCAACCCCTCGAGCGGCACGGTCAACAAGGGATTCGGCGCGGTCCTGGCCTTCACCAGGCCCGCGGGACCCGGGGCGATTCCCGCCCTCTCCGCCGCCGGAACCCCGCAAATCGGGGGCAGTTTCACATTGAACCTCGCCCACGCCCGGGCCTCCACCATGGCGGGATTCATCGCGGGACTTTCCAACACGAGGTGGCGGGGCATCAACCTTCCCTTCGATCTCTCCTGGATCGGCGCGCCGGGCTGCAACCTGCTCGTGAGCCTCGACCTGATGGTACTGGCCAGGACCAACAGCTCGGGGGCGGGCAGTCTCAGGGTGGCCGTGCCCAACGACAAGGCCTTGATCCAGTCGGTCCTCTACTGGCAGGCCCTGGTGATCGATCCCCCGGCCAACCGGGCGGGCCTGGCCTGGACCAACGGGCTGAGGACCCTGACCGGCGGCCAGCCGTAGTCCCCAAGCCGTAACTTCCAAGAAAGGGCCCGCCCGGCGCGCCGGGCGGGCCTTTTCATCGGCGGGCCGACTTACTCCACCGAGGAGTTGCGGTTTCCAAAAAACAGGACCAGGCCGAAAAAGAGGATCACCAGGCCCCACCAGAGGTCCGTGTGGAGTTCCAGGAGCCTGGTCCCCGTCTCGGGGGGGGAGACCCAGTTGTAGATCCCCGTTCCCGCGACGATGAGGCCTATGACCGCCAGCAGGCATCCCACGAAGAACCAGATGGGCCTCATGCCCTTGTGTTCGGTGTTTTCCACGCCGTTCATCGATCTCCCCCTCACCAGAAGTAGAGGTTGAAGAAGACGAAGAGGGCGGCCGATACGGCGGCCCAGAAACCAGGGGTCCGGTACCACGCCACCTTCTCCTTCTCGCGCTCGATCCGGGTCAGGGACCAGACCAGGCCCACCAGTTCCTCGTCCTTGCGGGGCTTGGTGAAGAGGCTGATCCCCACGGCCAGTCCGGCCGCGATCAGCCAGGCCCAGATGGCCCTCCAGAAGTTGGCCGCCATGAAGCCCGCCCCGTGGATGGGAGTGAAGAAGCTGGTTCCCACCCACCCAAACTTCACCTGCATGAGAAACATCATCAAGGCCGAGGAAGACGCGATGAGCATGCCCCAGAAGGCCCCATTGGGGGTCATCCGCTTCCAGACCATCCCGAGGAGGATGATGGCCACCCCCGGGGCCAGGATCACCGACGCGATGGCCTGGAGGTAGTCGATCACCGTGGGCATGGAGCGGGCCACGTAGGCTCCCGCCACCGCCAGGCCCAGGCCCGCCACGGTGGAGATCCTTCCCATGATCACGAGCTGTCGATTCGTGGCGCGGGGATGGATCACCGACTTGAAGAGGTCGTAGGTCCAGACCGCCGAGAAGGCGCTCATGTTGCCAGCCTGGCCGGCCATGAGCATGGCCACGATGGCCGTGACCCCTAACCCGATGAGGCCTCTCGGGAAATACCGGGCCATGAGCAGGGGGAGGGCCGAGTCGTAGTCCACCCCTCCTTTCGCCTTCTCCAGGAGGTGGAAGCCCGACCCGGGGTCTTTCATGAGGACAAGGGCCACGATCCCAGAGCTCACCACCACGATCCCCAGAAGCATCTTGAAATACGACCCGATGATCGGCGTCAGCCGGGCGGAGCGCAGGTCTTTCGCCGAGAAGGCCCGCTGGATGATGAGGAAGTCCGTGGTCCAGTAACCGAAGGCCACGCCCCAGCCGAGCCCAAGGACGATCCCGAGCCAGGTCATGTGCAGGGGGTTGGCCGCTGGATCGGCCGTGCTGGCCCAGAGGGAGGCGTATCCCGGGCCCACCTGCTGGAGCCTGGCCCACACCTCGGCCGGGCTCCCCACGTCGATGAAGCCGAGCACGGGAAGGATCAGGATGCCCGCCCAGATGAGGAAGAACTGGATCACCTCGGTGAAGATGGCCGAGATGAGCCCGGCCATGGAGACGTAGAGGGCCACCAGGACGGCGGCCACCCAGACGCTCATCTCCCATTTCCACCCCAGGAAGACCTCCATGATCATGGCCAGAAGGTGGAGGGAGATCCCTGAGACCAGGATCATCATAAAGGAAAAGATGGCCGCGTTGAGGACCCGGGTCTTCTCGTCGAATCTCTCTTTCAGGTAGCCCGGAATCGACTTGATCCGCCCGCTGTAATAGAAGGGCATCATGAAGAGCCCCAAAAACAGCATGGCCGGAACGGCGCCGATGAGGTAGAAGTGGGCGCAGTGAATGCCGTATTTCACGGCCGACGATGTATACCCGATCACCTCCATGGCCCCCATGTTGGCCGACATGAAGGCCACCCCCGCCACCCAGGCGCTGTTCCTGCGGCCCGCCAGGAAGAACTCGTCGTCCGTGCGGGCGTATTTTTTCAGGTAGAACCCGAGCCCCACGATGAAGACCAGGTAGACCAGGAGAATGGACCAGTCCACCGGGGCCAGGCGGATGAGAGGTTCGGCGGCGGCGAGGCAACCCATAGGCATTCCTCCAGGGACAGGCGCCACGGTCGAAGAGGGCCGGGTGAGTCTTCCAAAAACCGACCTCTTCCTCCAGGAAAATCGCCGGAAAGGGAAGTCTCGGGTGGCACTTTTATTGTCTTTGTGCTACCAAGGGGGCGTGAGCCGAAGCCTTTCTTCCAGAACCCTGGTCCTGGCCGGCGGAATGGGCGCCTTGGGCCTGGTGCTTCCTCCCCTTTTCCACGTCTTCGGTTCGGGGGCGGTCTTTCTCCCCATGCACCTTCCCCTGGTGACCTTGGGGTTCCTCGTTCCCCCTGGGGTGAGCCTCCAGGTTGTGGTGATCGTGCCCCTTCTCTCCTCCCTCGCCACGGGCATGCCCCCCCTTTTTCCCACCGTTCCCGCCATGATCGTGGAGCTCGGCGCCGCCTGCCTGGCGGGCTGGACCCTCTACAGGAAGGCCCGCCTTCCCCTGGCCTTGGCCCTGCCCGCCGCCCTCCTGGCGGGCATCCTGGCCGGAAGCGCCGCAACCTGGGTCTTCCTGGCCGCGGGCCCCGCCCTGGGCCTCCATCTCCCCCGGAAGACCACTCTCCTTGCCCGGGTGGCCGCCGCCCTCCCGGGATACGCCGTTCAGCTCGCCGGGGTCCCACTCCTCCTCCACGGGGCGGGGCGTTTCCTCCCCTCCCAGGAGGCATCCCCGTGAAAGAGGCCCGGCCCAGGGAACGCTTCTTCGACGACCTGGCCGCCCGCTGGGACCGGGAGGTGCCCGTGGAGGAAACCCATTCCGTCCTGGAGGATTTGCTCGCTCCTTGGAGAAAGGGTCTTTCCGCGGCCCGGGTGCTGGACGCGGGATGCGGCACGGGCCAGCTCGCCGCCTGGCTCCATCGACTCTTCCACCCCCCCCGCCTGGTGGCGGCCCTGGAC
>CAYQBW010000090.1:0-8340 GCA_964415725.1 uncultured Planctomycetia bacterium | reverse complement strand
CGGATTGGTCTTGGGAACCAGGTCGCAGACCTTGTCGGTGAGGAACCGGAAGGAAGTGCCCGCCGCCAGGGTGCCGCCGGAGTTCAGGGAGCCCGTGGGGAGCCAGGACGTGGAATTCTTCGCCGTGGAAAGGTCGATGCAGACTTTCTTGATGGGAATGGTCCCCGTGTTCCAGACTTCCCAGAATCCCGTCTCCTGGATCACGTTGATGCCGCGGGCTTCCACGTGGGCGTGAGGACCGGCCTTGGGGCTCACGTATTCGAACGTCAACCTGTTGGTGGTGGCGGCCCCCATGGGCGGATAGGAAGGATCGATGGAGATCCACTGGAGATCGATCCGGTCCCCGTCGGTCAGGTAGAGGTTCGGCATGGGGAAGGAGAGTTTCCCCACCTTGGTTCCACCGTAGAGCACGGCCGTAGGCCAGAAGAGGACGCCCTTGGTCTTGGGCGGGGTGGAGATCCAGTGGCCCAGTTCCAGGCCCGGAAGGATGGATGTGTGGTAAGGGCCGCCGGGAACGGCCGGGGGCCGAAGGTAGGCGTCCCTTCTCGGGTTTCCGGGGCCTCCAATGAAGATGTTGAGCAGGCAGACCGCCGGGAAGGGCCCGGCGGCGGTGCTCGAGGCGGTCCAGACCAGGGTGTCCCCCGCTGTGAACAGGCGCGTGTAAGGAGCCAGGACCTCCGTTCCGATTCCGGCGTTCGCCACGTGAGGGTTCACAGCGGCTTCAAATTCGTAATACCCGGCGTCGGGAAGGTTGGCTCCCACGGCACGTTTCTTGTAGTCCGCCGCGATCTCCGCCGCCGTCCGGGCCCAGTTGTAGACCCTGAAGTCGTCGAAATTCCCGGTAGTCCCGGCGGAGGAGGAGCCATTGTACCCGACACAGGTGAAATTCTTCCCTTTTCCGGTGACGTTGGCCGGCCCCGAGGTGTTGAGCGCGCCGTTTACATACCAGCTCAACCGGTTCAGGGTCGTGTCCACCACGACGGCCAGGTGGATCCATCCTTTGGGTCCGAGCTTGTTGCTGAGGGGAGCCCCGGTTGTATGTCTCTGGAGCAGGGGACCGCGGACATAGAGGTTGCCCGGTCCCGAGGCCCCGTTCTGGAAACACCGGAAGGACCCCGACGCCCCCGTCCAGAGGGCGTCCCCGAAAAGGTACTGGAATGTGGTGGGAGCGGAAGGGCGGTACCAGAACTGGATCGTAAAACCTTTGTTTCCCTTGGGATTTCGTCCGTTGGTCTTCGGATCCAGGACGATCCCGGTGGGAAGATAACTCGAATTCGCCGGGGCCGTCTTCCTCAGGCAGCTCGCGGCGCCGATCTTGAAGTTGGCCTTGTCGATGGAAATGGCCCTGCCCGTGGTGGTGGCGTAGCGGGACCCTCCCGTTGCGCTGTTGATGAGGGTGATCTGGGCCGGGAGCAGGCCGGCGGCGCAGGCGGACGCCAGAAGAAGGAAAAATGGTCTTGGAGTGCGCATTCTGAAAAACCTCCTTGAACTAGGGAAGAAAGAAAGCCGGTGGGCGTGAGAAAGGGTGTTTCCTTGGAATGGGTGCGTTTTTCCTGCCGGATCCACCTCCTTTTCCATCTGTCCTGTTCAGCCCTTGCCGGGCCCCGGCGTCTTTGGTTGTGGAGCCGGGAAAGGGAGAAAAAAGCTGAAATGAGAAAAGAAAGCAGTTTGTAAAAAAACATTATGAAAGTTTCCTTCCAGAAAGAACAGGGGGAAAGGACCTACTTCCTTTCTCGGGGACTCCTTGAGGACCATAAATCGGGGACAATGTCGCAAAACGAGACATTCCCGGTCTTCCCAGAGTCTCCCTTCTTCCCTCCCCCGAAACAGGGCGGCTTGAAGCGCCCCTGGAGGGCGTTACCTTCAATTCCGAGTTTTTTTTGTTTCTCCTGAATTTTTTCACCAAAGAAGGTCTTCCATGAAATTCCAGTTTTCCCTGGCCCTTCTGGCCATTTCGGGCTTCTCCCTACCGGCCCAGACGCGTATTACGGCCTACGGCTACCTGAAGAGCGCCGCCGGGCCTTCCACATGCATGGACAACGCCACACACTATTTCCTTTGCAGCAACCTCAGGCTTCGTCCCGCCAAGGGAGCGAACCCCGGGATGAAGGCCCTGGAGAACAAGTGGGTCCGGATCGAAGGGAAAAGGGCCCCTTCCATCCCGATCTGTCCCATGGTGGAGGTCACCAAGGCCGTCCCCGTGACCGAGCACCTGGAGATGCCGGGCACGGTGCCCCTGGGAGGAAAGCTTCCCTTTTCGGTCTACGGGAACCCCGGTTCCTTCGCCGCCCTTCTTGTGAGCCCTTACAGGAACCTTCTTCCCCTTGGGAGTTTCGGGTCCCTCTACCTGAGCCTGAACCGGATGATCACCGTGGCTTCGGCGGTCCTTACCAACACGGGCAAGTGGGCCGGAACCATCCCCATCCCGAACGTCCCGGCCCTCCAGTACATGCGCTTCCGGTTTCAGCCCGTCCTGGTGGTGGTCAAGCCTTCCCTCACGGCGGTCCTGGCCAACGTCTCCTGCATGCAGATCCGGTAACCGGGGGGAGGGGAAGCTTCCCTTATTTCTTCCCCTTCCCGGCCTCCATCTCCAGGGCCCGGACGCGGGTCTCCAGGGCGGCGATCCGCCTCTTCAGCGCCCCCAACTCCCGGGCCATGGAACTTTTCCTTGTCGTTCCTTTCAGGTCGGCCTCGCGCACCATCCGGATGATCCCGGCCAGGGACTTGCGGGTCCCCGTCAGCACGAGGGAATTGGAGTCCCCGGCCGAAAGGACCTGTAGGAAACTTACGGGGTCGGAAAAAATGGGCCGCAACGTCGAGGCCATCTGTCTTGCATCGGCGTTCTTCAAAGGCAGGGTCGTGTAGACCACTTCGCAGAGATTCGGCCGGGCCAGAATCTCCTCGGGATCGACGAATGGGGCCCTGGCCTTCGCAAGATACCGTTCCTGCGTGTCAAGTCTAACCCACTGGTAGATCCCATTCTTCGCGTCCAGGGGGGTCCGGCCCCATCCAAAGGAAAACGCGAGCTGGCTCATCACGTCCTCGCATTCCCGGCGGCCCAGCTTCAGGTCCTTGTCGATCCGGACCTTGGAAGACGACATCTTGTCGCTCCTGCGTCCCTTGGAATCAGAAGAAGGGGGAAGGATGTAGACGTACCCCAGGAAATCGGCGGACTTCTCCAGGAGGTCGCGGAGGCTGTAGTCCCCGCCCTTCAGGAAGAAGGTCTCCTGGTTCTTTTCCGCCGGGGGAATGGGCCTGGGTCTCTGGACGGGCGGAACGAGAAGGAGAGGAAGAAGAAGACCGGAAAGAAGGAAGACTCTCATGGCGGAACTCCTTTTTTTGGTTTTCCGAACCGAATCACCTTGGAAAACAAGTTGAGACCCCCGGAAGCCGATTATCTTCCCCGGTCCAGGACCTTTCGATAGAGGTCCAGGTATCTTCCCAGGCACTTCTCCAGCTCGAAGTCCTCCTCGCAGCGGGCGCGGTTGGCCTCCCCGAGCCTCACCCGCAGGCCCCTGTCCGCGGCGAGGGCACCCATGCGGCGCGCCAGGGCGGCCTCGTCCCCGGGGGGAACCAGGAAGGCCCGGTTCGGCTCGGAGACCATCTCCTTCACGTCCCCCACATCCGTGGAGAGGATGGGAAGCCCCGAGGCCATGGCCTCCAGGACCACCAGGGGCATCTGCTCCGTCCAGGAGGAGAGGGCGAAAAGATCGATTTTCCCGTAGAAGGAAGGCGCGTCCTCCACGGGGCCTTCCAAGAGAACCCGGTCTTCCAGGTCGAATCTCCGGACCTCCTCCCGGAGAGCCTCTTCCTCCGGTCCCGATCCCCCGAGAAGAAGCTGGGAGCCCGGGGGGAGTTTCGCCCCGGCGAAGGCCCGAACCAGGAGACCCAGGTTTTTCTCGGGCCGGAAACCGCCCAGGAAACCGACCCGGAAGGGCCTCTCCTCCCCGCGGCTCCGGCCGGCCCCCCCGGGGCGGAAGCGCTCCAGGTCCACTCCGTTGGGCAGGTAGTGGAGCTTTTCTTCCGGTACTTTCCATTTCCTTCGGGCGATTCTGTAAAGAGTCCGGGAAGGGACGACTACGGCCGCGGCCCCTTTGAAGAGGAAACGCCTGGCCAGGTTTCTCCTGAGAAAGAGCCTCTGTATTTCACCCGGGCCGAAACCCTCCTCGTGGTGCACCACCCGGGAAAGCCCCGCCGCCATGGCGCCGGCCAGGGTCTCGATGGCGCCCCAGTTGTAGGTGAGGACCAGCTCGGGCTTCAGGTCCAGCAGGAAAGTTTTCATGAAACGGGAAACCCTGAAGAAGCTCTTCCCTTCCGGGGGAGGGAGGACTTCCAGGGAGACCTCAGGCGGCACCATTGAGAGGGCCTCGGTCCGCCCGTCCATGGCCACCAGGAAATGGCGGGCTCCCTCCTGGAAGCGCCCCATGAGGGCGGCGGCCCGCACCTGGGGGCCGCCCTTCCCGAAGGTGGAAAAGACGTGGAGGACTTTGGGGCCCGCCGGGTTCATCCCTTCCAAGGCCTCCTGGGGGCGTGGACCCGGATGGCCTCCTCCACGAAGGTCTCCAGGTCGGAGACGGGTCTCCAGTCCAGGTCCTCCTTGGCGTCCGAGGTGTCCAGGGGCGCCAGGAAGGCCCGGGACTTCAGGTCCCGCCAGGTGAGCTTCTGGGCCTCCTTGCGGGCCAGGCGCTTGATCCACTCCTTGGCCTTCTCTGCGGCCCAGGTCACCCACAAGGGCCGGGGATGGAAGCGGTAGGCCCGGCCCGTTGCAAGGGCAAGGCGGTAGAGATACTCCCTGGCGGAAATACGGACGTCTCCGGCCAGGTTGTAGGCCTTTCCCCCGGCCTTTTCCGAGCGCAGGGCCCCCCGCGCCGCCCGGGCCCAGTCCCGGACCAGCAGGAAAGGCAGGGGATGCCTCCCCAGGCCCCACCCGACGCAGTGGTTGTCCCGCACCCAGAGGCCCACGCCGGAGTGCTCCGGGACCCCTCCCCGGCCCACGACGATGGCGGGCCGCAGGATGACCAGCTCCGGGCCTCCTCCACGGGCGGCAGCCTCCCGCAGGGCCCTCTCGGCGGCGATCTTTCCCCGGGCGTAGGGAGGGCGCTCCTCAGGCCGGGGATCGGGGCCGTCCTCTCCTCTTACGGGATTGCGGCCTCCCAGGTAGAGAGCGGCCGTGCTGGAAACGAAGACCATCCGCTTCACCCCCATTTGAGCGCAGGCCTCCCAGGCGGTCCGGGCGCCCAGGCGCATGGACTCCTCCATCTCGCCGGGGTCGGAGGAGGCGCAGGTCGCCAGGTGGAGGAGAACTTCCGCCCCTTCCAGGGCCCGCTCCATGGCCGCCCTGTCCCGGGCGTCCCCCTGGAAGAAACGTACCCCTTTCTCCAGGAAGGAAAGCGGGAGGTTCGCCCGGCGCCGGGCCAGGAGGGTCACGCGCTCCCCGGCCCGGAGGAGTTCTTCCACCACCGCCCTTCCCAGGAAACCCGTCCCCCCGGTGACGACCACTTCCCCCGGCCGGGCCGGGCCGGGGTCCGGTGGCGCGGGCAAGGGGGATGTTTCCAGTTCCGCCCCGGCGGAAGCGGCGGCGGCCTCGCACATGGCGAGAACCTCCTTCCCCTCGGCGGGGCCGGGCCCGGGTTCCCCGCCCTCGGCCAGGGCCCGGTGGAAGGCGCGCACGCTCTCCCGCATCCCGGTGCTGAAGGGGTCCCCGGGGGGACCCAGGCCGAAGAGCGAGATTCCGTAATCGGGAATTTTCGCGAGTCCGCGGAAAAAGAGCCCCGCCCCCTGGGCCATGCCGTTCCACGCGTGGTCCAGGAAATCCAGGAGGGCCGTCTTGCAAAGGAACTCCCAGTTTCCCCGGACCAGGTCCACCCGGGCGGCGCCGTCGCTTCCCAGGACGTAGAGCCAGGTCTCGGGCATGGTCTTTCCGAAGGCCATGTGGACCCGGGCTTCGCCCCTTTCGCAGGTGAGGGCCACGTCCCATTCCTCCCGGAAGGCCCGGCCGTTGGGAAGGGCAAGGGCCGGGGAGGTCCGGGCCGTGGTTTCCAGGGCGGGCCCGAGGAAATACTGTACCAGGGAAAAGAGGTGCACCCCCTGTTCCCAGAGGATGTTCCCTTCTCCCTGGAACATGAAATGGGAGAAGTCCCCCGCCGAGAGCTGGCGCAAGGGAGCGTTGTGGACCAGGAGGACCCTCTCGATCCTGCCCAGATGGCCCCGGTCCGCGCGTTTTTTCACCACCCGCACCCCGGGAAAGAAGGTCATGTTGTGGTTCACCCCGAGAGGAACGCCCTTCTCCCTGGCCAGGTCCTCGAGGGCCGCCGCTTCCCGGCTGGAAAGGGCAAGGGGTTTTTCCACGAAGCAGGGAACTCCCGCCTCCAGGCACTTCTGGGCCAGGGGGACGTGGAGGGCCGGGGGCGTGAGGATGTGGACCGCCCCGATTCCCCCGGCCGAAAGCATTTCTTCCAGGGAGGCGTGGACCCGGGGAATCCCCCAGGCCCGGGCCAGGCTCCGGGCCCGGGACCGGTCCGGGTCGCAGAGGGCCGCGGCATCCGCCCAGGGACACCACTTCAAGGCCTCCAGGTGGGACCGGGCGATGAAGCCCGCCCCCACCAGGCCGACGGGAAGCTTTTCTGTAGTTTTCCGGGTCACGTCCTCACCCATGAACAATCCGCACCAGGAATTCCATGAAAAAGGATTCTAAGGGAGGAGCCCTCCCCCTCCAAGAGATCCTTTGACATCGGCCTTCCCGGTTCCACAATGAAACTTTCTCCACCCCGGGAGGGCCTTTCCCTGGAGGAGTTCCCCATGAACAAGGCGCTTCGAACGTTTCTCTTCCTTTTCTTTCTCTTCCCGGCGTCCTTTTCCCTTGTTTACGGCCAAGGCGCAACGAGGGCGGATTCCGGCGGGGGTTGCCTCTCCTGCCACCGGGGGATCCGGGAGATCCGGGACCCTTCCTCGGGCATGATGAAGGCGATCTACAGGATGGGCCGGGCCCAGGGTGATCCCCGGGGGTGCGTGGTCTGCCACGGCGGGAACCCCGCGGGGAAGACCCGGGAGGAGGCCCACCGGGGAAAGGCCTTCTACCCGGACCCGGGCAGTCCCTGGATCAACGGGAAGACCTGCGGGCTCTGCCATCCCGACCACGTGAGGGTCCAGTGGCAGAGCCTGATGATGACCGAGGCCGGGAAGATCCAGGGCGTGGCCTGGACCTTCGGCGCCATGACGGGCTACAAGGCCAAGTGGGGAAATTACGCTGTCTCGAATCCAAAGGACCCGGCCGCCCGCCTGGGCACCAAGGCCTACCGGGCCTACAAGGAGGAGCTGGCCCGCCGGGAGCCCCAGGCCTTTCCCTCCAGGCTGGAGGCTCTCCCCCCGGCGCCGGCGGACCCGGCGGAGGTCGCGGCACACCCGGAGAAGGCGGCCTTCACCTACATCCGCTCGGAGTGCGAGCGCTGCCACTGGGCCGTCCGGGGACGGCAGACCCGGGGGGATTTCCGCGGGATGGGCTGTTCCGCCTGCCACATCCCCTACGGCAACGAGGGGCTCTACGAGGGGAGGGACGAGTCCATTCCCCGCGACCGGGCGGGACACCTTTTGATCCACCGGATCCAAGGCACGAGGAAGTCCAGGCTCTCCCTCCATGGAAAGAGGTGGTCGGGCATCCCCGTGGAGACCTGCACGACCTGCCACGACCGGGGAAAACGGATCGGCGTATCCTACCAGGGGCTCATGGAGACGGCCTACCATTCGCCCTGGGACAAGGCCGGCAAGGCCCAGCCCGCCCTCCATTCCAAGCACTACCTGGCCATGAGGGAGGACGTCCACTACCGGAAGGGGGGAATGGTTTGCGCCGATTGCCATACTTCCCTGGACGTCCACGGCGACGGCTTCCTGGCCGGCGCCAACCTGGCCTCCGTGGAGATCGAGTGCGCCGATTGCCACGGCACGCCCGAGGCCTTCCCGTGGGAACTCCCCCTGGGCTACGGGGACGAGTTCGGCCGGGACCTCTCCGGGAAGGAGGCCCGGGGAACCTCCAAGCGGCCCCTCCCTCTCTACCGCCAGGGAACGATCTATCCCGCCGAGGACGGCTACCTGCTTACCGCCCGGGGAAACCCCTTCTCCAACGTGGTCCGCCGGGGCGACCTGGTGATCGTCCACACCGCCGGGGGCAGGGACCTGGAACTGAAACCCTTGAAGCGCCTGATCCGGGACAAGGAATTGTCCCTGGAGGGGAGGGTGGCCATGGCGGGCGTGAAAAAACACACCCGCCGCATGGAGTGCTACGCCTGCCACGCCTCCTGGGCCCCCCAGTGTTACGGGTGCCACGTGAAGATCGACTACTCGGGA
>CAYQBW010000089.1:3275-8345 GCA_964415725.1 uncultured Planctomycetia bacterium | reverse complement strand
CCTCCGCCCAGCCCGCCTGGGTGAGCCGGAGCGGAACCGCGCCGCGTCCCCGGTACCGGCCGGGGACGGCCTTTGACTCGGCCAGGGGAAGGCTCGTCTTCTACGGTGGAACCTGGCCCCCCATGTACCTGGCGGACACCTGGGAGTGGGACGGAAAGAACTGGAAGGAGTTCAAGCTCTCCGTTTTCCCTCCCGGCCGCTGGGGCCCCGAGATGGTCTACGACTCCGCCCGGAAGAAGGTGGTCCTCTTCGGAGGGTGGCTATGGCCCAACAACCTGAATGATACCTGGGAGTGGGACGGAAAGGTTTGGACCCGGCGCCACCCCGCGGTAAGCCCTTCTCCCCGTTACGGGCACGCCATGGCCTACGACGCGGCCCGGGGGGTCACCGTGCTCTTCGGCGGATTTTACAAGGGAAGACGCCTGAACGACACATGGGAATGGGACGGAAAGAACTGGACCCTCCGCAAACCTCCGAGAAGCCCCGTGGGCCGGGAAGATCCCGCCATGGCCTACGATGCCTCCAGGAAGAGGGTGGTCCTCTTCGGAGGGAAGAGCTCCGGGCTGACCTTGTCCGACACCTGGGAGTGGGACGGAAAGAGGTGGACCATGATCCAACCGGTCCTTTCGCCCAAAGCCCGTTCCGGGGCGGCCATGGCCTACGACGCGGCCCGGCGGCGCGTGGTTCTCATGGGAGGGAGATACTACAGCTGGTTGCTCCGGGATACCTGGGAATGGGACGGGAAGACATGGAAAGCAGCGGCCTCGTCCATCCCGAACGCCGGGGATCCGGAGTACCCGACCATGGTCTACGATACGGTCCGCAGGAAGGTCCTTCTCGTCCTGGGTTATTTCAGGGGCTCCGTTTCACCGGGGACCTGGGAATGGGACGGCAAGAAATGGGTCCAGGCCTTCCCCCGGGAAGAGAACTCTCCCCTGGCGGGCGCTTCCATGGTCTACGATTCCTGGAGAAAGAGCACCCTCCTCTTTGGAGGCTTCGGCTGGGTCCCGAGGAGCACATCCACCTGGGCCTGGGACGGCAACAAGTGGCTTCCCCTTCATCCCGCCGCCAGCCCGAAGAACCGCGAATCCGCCGCCATGGCCTTCGATTCCCTCAGGGGAAAGGCCGTCCTCTTCGGCGGGGTGTCGGGAAACCCGTTCTCCGACACCTGGGAATGGGATGGAAAAACCTGGACCCAGGCCGCTTCCACGGGGGGGCCTCCCGCCCGCTACAAGGCGGGGATGGCCTTCGATTCCAGGAGAGGAAGAACCGTCCTCTTCGGCGGCCGTGACCTTTTCATCCACACCTTTGGAGACACCTGGGAATGGGACGGCAGGAAATGGAACCGCGCCCGGCCTTCGAAGAGCCCGGCGCCCCGTTACGAGCCCGCCATGGCCTACGACGAGGCCAGGGGAGTGGTCCTTCTCTTCGGAGGATACGCCTCCCGGCTTTTCGGCGACACCTGGATCTGGGACGGAAAATCCTGGATTCTCCTCAACTTCCCTTCAAGCCCTTCCCCGCGGGCCGGTTCCTCCCTGGTCTACGACTCCCGCAGGAAGACGATGATTCTCTTCGGTGGATGGGGGAGGAGCGGGTACTTGAACGATACCTGGGAATGGAACGGAAGGGAGTGGCGAACGATCTCGACTTCCCGGGCCCCGGATCCACGCGCCACGCGGGCCATGGCCTACGACGCGGCCCGCGGGAAATGCGTCCTCCGCGGCGGATACGGCTCTCACGGAAGGTTCACCGACACCTGGGAACTGGAATGGAACCACACGGGGTCCTTCTCCCCCAGGGGGAAGGGATGCGTGGGATCGAATTCATTGGTTCCCCTCCTCTACGCAGGAGGGACACCTGCCTTGGGGCTTCCCTTCGCCCTCTACCTGAAGAACGGGATCCCTTCCACGGCCACCCTCCTCATGGCCGGGGCCGGCCCGGCCTCCTTCAGCCTGGGCCCCCTCGGCGCGCCGGGTTGCCTGATCCTGAACAACGCCGACATCACCCTTACCAACAAGACCGGCCCCGCGGGCACCTGGGTCTCGCCTCACTCCTTCGACGTCCCCTACGACGCCAACCTCCTGGGAGGGAAACTCTACTTCCAGGCCCTCCTCCTGGACGGGAAAGCCAATACGTTGGGACTATCCCTGAGCAACGGAGGCCTGGCCGTGGTAGGTTGGTGACCAACCTACCACGGCCCGAAGCCGCAGGCCCCGCGTTCGAGGGCCATGTCCCCCGGTCCCGGCACGTGACCGGGGGGAACCGCCTCAACGGTCCTCGACGGTGACCCTCCACTCGTTGGAGTTGGCCCGAAGCTCCGGGGCATACATGGCGCTTCCCCTGGTGGGGAGGGCGTGGAAGTACCCGGGGATCTCGGCGCGGAGCTTGTAGCTCAGGCTGTGCCTGCCCCGGGCGAGCGTCCTCAGGAAGAAGACCACCTTCTCGTCGCGAAGCTCCATGTAGGCCCCCATCTCGTTTCCTCCGTAACCCGAGCGGAGCGCCAAGGGCTCGAAGCCGGCGGGCTTCATGTCCTCGAAGACGATGTATTCGTAGTCGTTCTTGGACTCGATGGTGAGTTCCACCAGGACCACGTCCCCGCTCTTCACGACGTCCCCGTCTTTCAGGGGGACTCTCTTGTATTTTTCCACCTTCTGGTCCACCGCCTGGCCCCTGGAGCCGGCGGCCTTGACGGTCTTCTCCACGGGCACGAGCTTGAAGTAGTTGCGGTGAACCTTGATCTCCAGGCCGGCGGCGGTGATGGGGTCCTCCAGGGTGAAGTAGGTGAGGTAGGCGTTGAAGTAGAGAGGGCCCTTGCCCTTCTTGACGAACTCCAGGGTGTGCTTGCCCGATGCCAGGGCCTTGCCCTCCACGACGAGCTTGTTGTCGAAAGAGAAGAGGTTCCCGGAGTCGATCTTCACCTCCTTCACGACCTTGCCGTCCAGCTTCACCTGGAGAGTGAGATCGGGCTTCATCTCGCCCGTGGCCTTCAGGTAGTCGGCGAAGGCCTCCACACACAGCGCCGTGTCCCTGGTGGAGTTCCAGTAGGTGGCGTGCTTGCGGTTGTTGAGGAGGTACTTGACGAGCCTGGAGGCCGCGCGGTCGCGGGGCTTCACCGCGGCCAGGAGCTTGAGATACCAGGCCTCGGCCTCGAACTCGCTCCCGTACCAATACCACCAGTATCCGCTGTTGGGAAGCTCGAGCCAGGCCGTCTGGTTCTCGTCGTCCTCCTTGAGATACTGCTCCACGTTACGGAGAAGCATGTCCCGCTTGGCCGTATCCCCGATCTCGTGGCAGGCGTATCCCAGCATGGCCTTGGCGTACACGGAGAGCTTGTTGCGGTCCTCGTAGAGGAAGGAGAGCATCTCGGAGTTCACCTTCTTCTCGCGGGCCAGGACGGTGAAGACCAGGGCGTCCAGGTTGTCGGCGTGGGACTTCCAGGGCCGGACCTTGGGGTCCTTTCGCCCGTTCCTGAGCCTTTGGAGCTGCCTGGCCTGGTAGGCCTCGAGCCAGGCGATCCCCCGGGAGAGCATGGACGGCGGCACGGCCACGTCGTTCTCGCGGGCCGCCTGGAGGCCGTGGACCACCAGGGCCGTGGTGTGAGGCCAGGAATACTCGCCCCACCCGCTGAACCAGCCCCAGCCACCGTCGGAGCACTGCATGGAGGCCAGTCTCTCGAGCCCGGCCTTGACCATGTCCTTCACGGTTTTCTCGTCGAAGACCGGGTTTCCCTTCCAGCGTTTCCACTGGGCCGCCCGTTTCTTGTCGTTTCCGATCTCCTGGGCGTTCAGGTTGGTCCTCTTCCGGCGGATCTCCGAGAGATCCAGGCCCATGTTCAGGAGGATCTTCTGGGTGATCACCGTGGGCAGGAAACGGTTGAGGGTCTGCTCGGTGCACCCGTAGGGGTAGCTCGCCAGGTAGGGCAGGGCGTCCACCATGGCCCCCGCCAGGGTGGGCGACCAGCGCACTTCGAGCCGGCTCTTTTCGGGGAGCCGCTCGGCGGGCACGGTCATCTCGATCCCGGCCCCCTCCTTGTCGGGCCGGATCGCCCCGGAGTAGCTCACCGTCTTGAGCATGCCGTGGACAAGCACCGGGAAGGTCATCTCCATGGCGTCCGACTCCTCGTCGGTGAGCGCCTTCATCCGGACCACGGCTTTTCCGGGCCTGGCCACGCGGACCATCCAATTCACCCGCTCTTCACCCATGGAGGCCACATGGAGAGTCTTCTCCAGCTTCTCGCCCTCGGCCGGGACCAGGGTCCCGCCGGCCAGTTCCAGGACGGCCGTCACCTTCTTCGCGCTCTTCAGGTAGTTGTGGATGTTGGCCGTGAGCATCACCCGGTCCTTCTGGACGAAGAAGCGGGGGGCCTGGAGGCGAAGGAGAAGCTTCTTGGTGGTCACCACCTCCACGGACCCCTCGCCGCACCGGGCGCCGGCGCCCATGACCCAGACCCGGGTCTTCCAGGCGGTCAGGTTCTCCGGCATGGTGAGGGACACCTCCGCCGTGCCATCCTTTCCGGTCTCCAGGAATCCCACCCAGAGGGCGGTGTCGGCGAACTTCTTCCGCACCTTGGGGGCGGCAGGCGGTTTCCCTCCCGCCTCGGAGGCCGCTCCTCGGCCCCCCGCGAATTCCCTGTCGGCGATCTCCTCCGGGAGAGGGGCGCCCGTGGGAGGCGCGCCGGGAGGGATAGGCCCCCGGCCTCTCATCTTGGACTTCACCCCCCGCCTCACGGGCGCGCCGAGCATGCCCTCCAACTTCTTTCTCGCGCCCCACTCCCCACCCTGGCCCTTGGCGGAGTCCATGGCGACCTCCTCGTTCGCCACGGACCACCCGAAGACGCCCAGGAAGGCCATCCCCGTCTTCTCGGGAAGATCGCCTCCCCAGCGGTCCAGGCTGTGCCAGGTCCTGGGCGAATGGCTCCTCTTCCACTTCCAGAAGAAGGCCTGGATGTCCGGAACGTTGGATCCGCCCGAGATGTATTCCACGGCCTTGTCGTACATGGTGAGGGCAATGGACCCGCGGACGGGCTCGCCCGAGGCGTCGGTGACCCGGATCTTCACCTTGGCCGGCGCG
>CAYQBW010000089.1:0-3265 GCA_964415725.1 uncultured Planctomycetia bacterium | reverse complement strand
CCTCCAGGAAGGAATACAAGCCCGGCGCGCCGGGCTTGTATTCCTTCCTGGAGGGAAGGACGGCCACGTTCAGGACGCGTGATTCGGGGGGGACGGCGACCTGGCGGACTTCCGTATAGACCTTTCCGCTGCTCACGGTAAGGGCCTCCACGAAGAAGTTGGGCATGTCCGCCCTGGTCACGGCGATCTTTTCCAGGACGCTCTTCCCCTGGAGGCGGAGGACCTTGGGGGGGAGGTAGACGCCCCCAACGGGGCGGAGGAAGAGAAGCACCGTGGATCCCAGGCGCTCGGTGTTGACCAGGAGGTTCACCTTCTCCCCGGGCCGGTAGGCCTTCTTGTCCGCCACCAGCTCGATCTGGTTGAAGCGGAAATCCCGGCCGTCGAAGCCCGGCCCCGTGACAATGAAGACGTATCCTCCCTCCTCGGCGTGGCCCCTGGCGTCGGTCAGGGTGAAGCTCAACCGGTATTGCCCGGCCTGGGAAGCCTGGAAGACCAGGAAGGCCCGGCCGTCCTCCCCCGTGGCCAGCCCCCATTTGCGGACCAGGGTCTCCAGGGGCTTCTTTCCCTTGGGGTAGGAGACCCGGAAAAGCCTGGCTTCGCCCTTGCCCTTCACGCCCTTTCCGTCCAGGCGCCTGGCGGCGAACTCGGCGCGGACGGTGTCGCCCACCCGGTAGTGGCCCCGGTCAAGCCAGGCGAAGACCTTGAAGGGCCTGCGAGCCACCAGCACCGCCCCTGTTCCCACGATGGTCCGCCTGGACTGGTCGGTCACCTCGGCCGTGATGGAATACCTGTGGTCGGTATCGCCGTGGATGACCTTGGCCAGGGCCGTATCGATGGGGATGGAAAGGGTGCCGTCCTCGGCGATGGGCGCCTCCCCCTGGGCCACCACCTCGGGCCTCCCCGAGGGCCGGCTCCACCACCAGGGCGCGGGCCGCCGGCAGCCCCACCTCTCCCAGCCGGGATACCAGGTGTAGTCGTAGGAGAACCACCAGTAGCCCCGGCCGTAGAGCCAGTCCCAGCGGGTCACGGGATACCAGCTCCCGCTGTAGGCGGTCCGGAGGACCTTGTATTTCACCCTCGCCTTGGTGACGGGGGCGCCGAAGTAGTAGCGGGCCGAGACCTTGGCCTGGAACTTCTCCCCCAACATGACCGGCTCGGAAGGGGCCTCGACCTTGACCTCGAATTCGGGTTTCTTGTATTCCTCGACCCGGAAGGAGACCCCCCCGTAGGGCCGGCTCAGAAGCTGGAGGTAGTAGACTCCGAGAGTCGCGTCCGCCGGAAGGGAGATCTTTCCGTCGAATCCGCCGTAGCGGTCGGCCTGGAAGACTTTTTCCCAGATCTTCTTGCCCCGGGGACCACGGAGACGGAGAGGAAAACTCCGCCCGGCGAAGGGGCTGTCCCCCTCCGCGTCGTACAGGGCCTGCTCGATCCAGAACTTGAACTTCACCTCCTGGCCGGGGCGGTACACGGGACGGTCCGTGATCCCGTAGGCCTTGGACCTCCTGTAGGTTCCGGGGCGCCACCGGGTCGTCCAGAGGCCGGAGAAGCCCAGGTAGGCGAGTCGGCCCGAGGGGGTGGTGGCCGTAACCAGCCAGGAGTAATGGGGGTCCAGGGCGCGGGCGTCCAGCTTTGCCAGCCCCCCCGGCCCGGTCACGGCCGAGAGCCTGCGGGTGTAGACCTCGTAGTGGCCGCCCCGGTCGTTCCTGTTGCGCACCCAGACCTGGCGGTATCCGAAGAGATCCAGGGAGGCGCCGGCCACGGGGGCGCCCGTCACCGCGTCGGCGGCGAAGTAGAGCTGGCCCCCGTCCAGGGGCTTGCGGACCAGGACCGTGTCGGCCACCCAGACGACGGCCCGGGTGGTGTTTCCCTTCTCCATCCTGGCCGTCACCAGGTAGGCCCCGGCCTTCTGGAGGGGGGTGGTGACGGTGATGCGCCTGTCGAAGTGGTTGGGCCTGGGCTTCAGGTCGAGATCCCAGGAAGCCACGACCTTCCCCACGTATTTCTTGTGCTTCCCCTTGACCAGGTCCCAGCCGAGACTGCTCACGTTGAGCATCTGCCAGTCCAGGTGCTTGGGGCCGGACTTGAGGTAGGCCTTGACGTCGGCCAGAAGCTTGGCGACGTCCACGACCCGGGCGGTGAAATGCACCTTTTTCCCGTTGCGGAAAAGGAAGCCGAAGACGGCGCCCTTTCCGGCGGGCTGGGTGGGAATCCCTTCGAACCTGCCCCAGTTCCCCTTGATCTGGAGCACCTTCTTCCAGTCGCCGGCCTTGGCCCAGAACTGGGCGGCCTTCTCGTATTGCCGCCGGTTCTCGAAGATCGATCCCAGCTCGCGCCAGGCCTTGATCTCCTTGTAGAGGCGGATGAAGTTCTGGTCGGGAGGAAGCTTGAAGCGGGCCACCCCCGTGGCGAGCCTGGCCAGGGTTTCGTCCTCGGAAAGGGTGTGGAGCTGGAAAGTGGGGGGCGGCTCCTTGCCGCCGGCGCCGCCCGTGAACAGCCGGGGGTACTCGGCCAGGGTCTGGACGCCGAACTGGTTCCTCAGGAAATCGGCCAGGAGTCGCTTGGCCTTTCCTCCCCCGGCGGGATCGTATTCCATGGCCTGGACCAGGGCCCAGCGCCAGCGCTCGCCGTCGTTTCTTGCGGCCCCCCAGGAAGAGGGCGGGTGGTAGAAGATAGGTTTGCCGTCGGGACCGACGGGCGCCCCAGCCGGGCCGCCCCCGTAGCGGGGGTAGTAATACCCGGGCTCGTAATCAGGGAGCTTCTTCAGGTCCGTGAGATACTGGAGGCGCCAGGACTCGGCGTACCCTCTCCCCCCCATGAGAACCCGGGCCAGGAGGTAATACATGCCGGCCACGGCCTTCCTGTCCTTGGCCTTGGCGGCGGGCCCGAAGGCCCGGACCAGCCAGCGGAGGGCCTGGACCCGGTCACGCTCGTAGGAGTTGACGAACCTGGCCCTTCCCCTGTGGGGTCCTCTCTCGAACTCCCCGGCGATCATGGCCCCGTAGTGGACCCCTTCGAAGATCGTCCGGGCCGCCACAGTGAGGACCCGCCACTCGAGGGGATGGCCCGAGACCACCAGCTCCCGGAACTTGTCCTCCTCCTTCCACCAGCCGAGCCTTCTCAAGCACCAGATCCCGTCGGCGAAGTTCAGGGCCTCTTCCACGGGATCGGTGTCCTTGCGGAGCGCCAGGCTCCGGAAGAGGTTGTAGGCATCCTTGTAGTTCCCCTGCTTCTTCAGGCGCAGCGCCTGGGCCCGGTCCCCCTGGAC
>CAYQBW010000088.1:0-8346 GCA_964415725.1 uncultured Planctomycetia bacterium | reverse complement strand
CAACAAGGCCGTATTCCCGTGCCTCCTCCGGGTTGAGCCAGAAATCCCGGTTCACGTCGGCCAGGACCTTTTCCGGGGTCTGGCCCGCGGCGTCGGCCACGATCTTGTTGTATCGCTCGCGCATCTTCAGGATCTCCCGAGCCGTAATCGCAAGGTCCGAGGCGTCCCCCTGGGTTCCCGCGGCGGGTTGGTGGAGGAGGAAGCGGGAATGGGGGAGGGAAAAGCGGTTCTTCTTTTCCGCCCCGAGAAAGATCAAGACCGCCGCCGACGCGCATACTCCGTTGACCACCGTCCGAACCGGGCACTCCGTGAACTTCAAAATATCGTAGATGGCGAAACCCGAGTCGGCGTTGCCGCCCGGGGAGTTGATGAAAACGGTGATGGTCTCCTTGGGGTTCTCGTTTTCCAGGATCAGGACCTTGGCCTGGATGTCCATGGCCATCTCGGGGGTCACCTGGCCGGAGACCAGGATGGTCCGCGCCTCGAGGAGTTTCCGGTCCAGGAACCCCTTTCCGCCGGCTTCGCCCTCGCCCTCTTTTCTGGCCAGGCCGCCGGGGACAGGCTCGGCGGAAAGGTGGGTTTTCTTCTCGGAGCGGGGATTTTGTCTCATTTGGAGTCTCCTGGTCGCTTCCTTCTCCGTCTCCTCCCACGGGCGGGGCGCCCCGCCCCGCAGGCGTGGGATTCTAGGGCCCCAGGGGCCGTCTTTTCAAAGGCGGCGGAAAAAGAGGATCTCCCCGCGGATGCGTGGGAGGGCAAGGAATCCAAGGGGGGCCCGGGACCCAGGAAAATTTTTTCCGGAAGCCCCTGGAACTTCGGGGAGGAAGGCTTAGGTTGGAAGGGCCGGCCGGGGCGGGAAAAGTCCCCGGCGCCGGGCCATGGGCCCGAGAATTCCCGGGACAAGCGCCCATCAAGGAACCCCGGAAGAAGCCTTGAAACCGGCCCGCCTCTTTTGCTATAAGATGAGGGCCGGAGGCGAAGGGGAAGGGCGCCCGCCTTCTGTGGGACCTGGAAACCAGGGGTCACGCTGGATCGCGGTGGGACCCATTGCATGGAGAGGCGGCGAGGGAGGTTCACGAAAGCCAAGGAAACGCTTCATCCGGCACGTAGGGTGAAACCCAAGAACGGGGGATCCTCCAGGGAGGGGACGTATATCCATCCCGTCCCGGAGCGTCCCCCCGGCCGGGCAGAGGCCTGGCCGGAAACCCTTTTTCCCAACAAGGACGGGCGAAAAAAGGACTATGGAGAATCAGAACGCGAGCCGTCCCAAGTCCGGGTCGAACCGCAGGCGCGCCCCCAAGAGGCGCCGCAAGCACAGGAATCCCAACTACATCCCCCAGTATGACGGGCCTACTGTCGAGGGAGGGGGGATCCTGGAAATCGGGAACGAAGGCTTCGGTTTTCTTCGCCAGGCCAAGAACAACTTTCTTCCCGGCGAAGACGACATCTACGTTCCCCCGGGCCTCATCAACCAGTTCAAGCTGAGGGAGGGGTCTGAAATCCGGGGACAGGTGGGCCAACCCAGGAGGCCGGGCCAGAAACCCCTCCTTGTCTCCCTGGAGACCGTGGACGGCCTCCCCCCGGAGGAAAGGATGGAGAAGCCCCACTTCAAGGAGCTTACCTCCATCGACCCGGAGCCCATGTTCGTCCTGGAGCCGGGGGACGGGGATATCAGCCTCCGGATCATGGACCTGCTCACCCCGATCGGAAAGGGCCAGAGAGGTCTCCTGGTGGCCCCTCCCAGGACGGGGAAGACCGTTCTCCTCCAGAAGGTGGCCTCCTCGATCGAAAGGAACTATCCCGAAGTGGAACTCATGGTCCTCCTGATCGACGAGAGGCCCGAGGAAGCCACGGGCTGGCGGCGATCCCTGGGGGACAAGGGGCTGGTCCTTTGTTCCACTCTGGACGAGATGGCCCGCAACCACGTGGCCCTTTCGGAGATCGTTCTCAAGAGGGCGCACCGGCTTGTAGAGTGCGGCAAGGACGTGGTGATCGTGCTGGACTCCATCACCCGCCTGGCCCGGGCCTACAACGCGGAGATCAAGAATTCGGGCCGGATCCTCACGGGAGGGATCGATTCCCGGACCATGGAAAAACCCAAGAAATTCTTCGGTTCCGCCCGGAACGTGGAGGAGGGCGGGTCTCTCACCATCCTGGCCACGGCTCTCATCGAAACGGGGTCCCGGATGGACCAGGTCATCTTCGAGGAGTTCAAGGGCACGGGGAACATGGAACTCGTCTTTTCCCGCACCCTTGCCGACCGGCGGATCTTCCCGGCCATGGACATCGAGCTCAGCGGAACCAGGAAGGAGGAAAAGCTCCTTCCCCCCGAGGCTTTGAACCGGATCTACACCTTGAGGAGGGTTCTGGCCAAGCTCAGGCCCCACGAGGCCATGCCCTTGTTGATCGACAGGTTGAAGAAGACCAAGTCCAACGCCGAGTTCCTGGCCGCCTTCAAGGCCACGGAAGAAGACATCTGAGACCCCGATTCCCAGGGATTTCCCGGAGAAGCCCTTTTCCCGGGGGGGAAAAGGGCTTTTTTGTCCCTCTTCTCCCAACACTCGCCTTGATCGGGGCGTAGAGCAAACTTAGAATCCCCGCCTTTCCGGCGTGGAGGAGCCGGTTCCTAACCTCCTCCCTGTCAAACAATTGAGTTCCTTGTGAGAAGGGTCTTCGGGTGAAGCTATGATCCAAGTAGAGAACCTGAAGAAGCATTACGGTCCCACCCAGGCTCTGGCCGGGGTCTCTTTCGAGGTTCCCCGGGGAGAAGTGCTGGGTTTCGTCGGCCCCAATGGAGCCGGGAAGACCACGACCATGAAGATCCTCACGGGCTTCCTCTATCCCGATGAAGGATCGGCGAAGCTCGGGGGCCTGGACGTTCTCGAACAGCCCCTGGAAACCAAGAAGCTCGTGGGCTACCTCCCGGAATCCAACCCTCTCTACATGGAGATGAGCGTCATCTCCTACCTCCGTTTCGCCGCCGATATCCGCGGCGTGGAAGGGAGGTATCGAAAGGCCGCCGTGGAAAAGGTGGTGAAGGATTGCGGCCTGGGAGGGGTCAGGGGGAAGGACATCGGCGAGCTTTCCAAGGGCTACAAGCAGAGGGTGGGACTTGCCCAGGCCATGATCCATGACCCGGACATCCTGATTCTCGATGAGCCCACCTCGGGCCTCGATCCCAACCAGATCGTGGAGATCCGGAACCTGATCAAGAAGATCGGCCAGGAACGGACGGTGATCCTTTCCACCCATTACCTCCAGGAGGTGGAAGCCACCTGCGACAGGGTCATCATCATCCACCAGGGACGGATCGTGGCCGACGACAAGCTGGACCGCCTGGTTTCCCAGGACGGGGACCTTCCCGTGCTCCTCGGGGTGATCGGGCCGGAGGAAAAGGTTCTGGCCCAGCTCCATGAATTGGCGGGAAAGGAAAACGTGGAGGCCCTGGACCGGAAGGGCGGGGCCTCTTTCTACAGGCTCCATGGCCTTCCCAGGGAGATGGGAAACGAGGCCATTTTCGATCTCCTGGTCACCCGAAACGGCTGGAAACTGGTGGAACTCCACAGGGAGACCCCCAGATTGGAAACCGTCTTCCGCAAGCTCACGGGTGGAACGGAAGAGCCCGTGCCGGTGGGGGAAGAAAGGGAAGAAGCTCTCGCGGCCTCGTCCTCGCCGGGTGAGGAGAAGGGAGGTTCGGAATGAACAGGGCTCTGGTCATCGCGCGCAGGGAGTTCACCGCCTACTGGCTCTCTCCCATCGCATACGTGGTTCTCGGCCTTTTCCTCTTCCTCAACAGTTATTTCTACCTCAACCCCATGTTCTTCCGAACGGGGGTCGCCACGGCCCAGAACATGTTCAACTACTGGGGGCAACTCTTCATCTTCTTCATCCCCGCCGTGACCATGCGGCTCTGGGCGGAGGAGCGAAAGCAGGGCACCCTGGAGCTTCTCCTCACCTACCCGGCCAAGGTTCGGGAGCTGGTCCTGGGGAAATTCCTGGCGGCCCTGGCCTTCATCGGGCTTGGGGTGATCCTCACCCTGCCCGCCGTCTTCACGGTCGCCCATTTCGGTGATCTGGATTGGGGCCCCGTCGTGGGGGGATACCTGGGGGGGATCCTCATGGTTTCGGCCTACCTCTCCCTGGGGCTCTTCTTCTCCAGCCTCACGGAGAACCAGATCGTCGCCTTCCTGCTCACGCTCTTCGCCCTTTTGGTCCTAAATCTCAGCTATTTCATCCAGATTTGGGAGAGCGGAAATATCCCCTACTGGATCACCTGGGTTTTGAGCCTGGTCGGCTTGGGAGACCACTTCCTGTCCCTGGCCAAGGGCGTCGTGAGTTCCCAGGACGTGCTCTACTACCTGGCCTTTACGGCTTTCTTTCTCTGGATGAACGCCCTGGTCCTCGAGGCCAAGAAGTGGAGGGGTTAGGCCATGCCTGAGAAAAGACACACGAAAGAGGACTTTTTCCTGACCCTGGTCCTCCGGATTGCTCTCCTCAGCGTGATCTTCGTGGAAGTCCTCTTCCTCGTGAGGTGGGAAATCTTCCGGGTGGACTTGACCCAGGACAAGCTCTACACCCTCACCGATTCCACCATCAAGCTCCTGAAAAACCTGAAGGACCGGGTCTTGATCAAGGGGTTCTTCACCCGGGACGTCCCGGCCCAGGTGAAGCCCGTCCATGAAAGGATCAGGGACTACCTGGACGAATACCAGGCCCGGTCCGGCGGGAAAGTGGTGGTGGAGATCGTGGACCCCGAGGACGACCAGACCCTCCGGGACGAGGCGGACCGGCTGGGGATCCAGGGGATTCCCCTGGGCTCCACCACGGGGAACCAGCTGTCCCTCAAGCGGGTCTACCAGGGGCTCAGGATCCGGGTGGGGGACAAGCAGAAGGTCCTGGACCTGAGCAAGCTCGTTCTTGTCGCCGCCCAGACCGGAAAGGTCCCGAGCCAGTTCGAGTACCTGCTCACCAACGCCATATCCGAACTGGTCCTGGAAAAGAAGCCCAAGATCCTCATCTACGCCAAGAGCGAGACTCCGCCCAGCCCCTTCATGCGCCAGCAGGGCGTGAGCTACAAGAATTTCAAGGACGCCTTCAAGGGCCGCTACCAGGTGGAGGAGACGGAACTCAAGCCGGAAACCCCCGAGGACGCCAAGATTCCCGACGACACCGATCTCTTGATGGTGATCAAGCCCAAGGACTTCAACGACAAGCAGCTCTTCATGATCGACCAGTACCTGGTCAAGGGGGGCAAGGCCATCTTCTTCGTGGACGAGCAGGACTTCGACTTCGGGAAGATGTGGAAGACCGACTTCAACACCGGGGTGGACGACCTGCTCAAGCACTACGGCCTGAACGTCAGGAAGAAGCTCGTGGCGGACATCCTGAGCCACCTGGATTATCCCGTGGCCCAAAGGGCGCGCATCGGGGGGCAATATATTCCCATCGGTTATATCAGGGTCCCTTATCCCTACTGGGTGATCGCGGCGGGCGTGGACTGGGGGAAACAGTTGAAGGAAAAGTATCCCGACGCCCTTCCCGGCATGAACCCGGACAACCCGGCCGTGGCCAAGCTGGAGAGCGCCCTCTTCCTTTGGTGCAACCCCGTGGAGCCCATGAAGAAACTCCCCGCCGGGGTGAAGGCCCAGGTCCTGGTCCGGACTTCCCCGGCGACCTTGGTGGGGGAGATTCCCCAGAGCGTGGATCCCGGGATGGACCAGGTGGGGATCAAGCAGTTCATCGCCAAGTTCAACAGGAGATTCAGCTCGGAGAAGACCGCCCAGGTTCCCCTGGTGACCTACGTGACCGGCTCCTTCACTTCCTACTTCAAGGGGAAGAAGCTCCCGGAATTCCCCGCGGGGGACAAGAACAAGGACGACGCGGCCTCCAAGCCCGCTTCCAAGCCCGCTTCCAAGCCCGCCTCCAAGCCGGCCAAGAAGAAGCCGGAATGGGTGGAGAAGACCGGCAAGAAGGCCAAGATCGTGGTGATCGGGGATTCCACCTTCACAGAGGACAACTTCTTCAACGAAAACAATGGAACCCTCTATGAAGGCGACAGGGCCCTTGTGCTCAACCTGGTGGACTGGCTCGCCCTTGCGCCGGACCTGGTGGAACTCCGGACCAGGGACACCAAGGTTCGGCTCCTGCAGGTGGTGAAGCCCAGGGAGAACGAGACTCCCGACCAGTTCCAGGCCCGGCGCAAGCGGGTGATCCTTTTCGTCAGGGTGGCGAACATGTTCGCCATCCCTTTGTTGCTGGTCATCCTCGGTCTTTTCATCTGGCTTTGGAGAAGGGCCCGCAAGCGGAGCTTCGTGCAGTCCCTGGGTTGAGGCGAGGAGGACACCGATGAAGACGAATCTTTGGCTTTTCGTGGTGGCCCTGGTTCTCGGGGTGGCGATCTTTTTCAGGCTGGACAGCCTGCGCCAGGCCTTCGTCAACGTAAACGAGATCCCGCGGATGTTTCCTGGATTCACGCCTGACCGGGTAAACATGGTGGTGATCCGCAAGATGGACCTGAAGGCCATGGCCGAGGAGAAGAAGAAGGCTCCCGGCGGCAAGAAGGCCAAGGTCGAGCCCAAGTGGAAGAACCAGACCCAGCTGGTCCGCGAATCCGGCAAGTGGTTCGTCCGCTACCCCAGCGGCCTCCAGTTCCCCGCCGACAAGAGTCTGGTCAAGGAGCTCCTGGACAACATCCGGGACGTTCCCGCCTCCAAGACCGACGTGGTGAGCGAGGACCCGGCCGCCCAGGAGAAGTACGAGGTTGACGAGAAGCACGCCGTCCACGTCATCGCCCTGGACAAGAACGGGAAGCAGCTCGCCTACCTCCTGATCGGGCGCAAGCCCAAGGCGGAGCCCGGGTCCACGGACTACACCGCGTGGCAGGGCGTCTTCGTGCGGCAGAAGGACGATCCCCGGGTGATCCGGTTCGACAAGAGCTACTGGACCGTGGACGCCGACCCGGCCCACTGGCTGGACAAGAACATCCTCTCCTTCGAGCGCGACAAGGTCAAACGCCTCACCGTCATCAATCCCAAGGGCCGGTGGGTGGTGGAGAAGACCAAGGACAAGAAGTGGCGTCTCAAGGAGCCCATCGATTACCCGGCCAAGTCCTCCGAGGTGGACGCCATCCTCAACTATGTCTCCAGCCTCTACATGGAGGAACTCATCGGACCCAGGAATCCCCAGAGCGAAGCCAAGTACGGCGTCGGCTCGGGGGCCCGTTACGTGATCACAGTGGAGATGGAGGACGGCAAGTCCAAGCACACCCTCCGGGTGGGGGAGAAGAACCCAGACAAGGAGGGAGAGGTCTACGCCGTGGTGGACGACAAGCCCTTCGTTGTCACCATCGGAAAGTATATCGTCGAGAGTTTCCGGAAGACCGTAGACGACCTGAAGGACACCGAGGCGGCCTCCAAGGCCGCGTCGAAGCCGGCCTCCAGGCCGGCGTCCCGGCCGGCCTCCAGGCCCGCCTCGAGACCGGCGGGCAAGGGCAAGGCCAAGGGCGAGACCAGGCCGTCCAAATCGGGACAGAAGAAGAAATAGGGGGCTTCCTTCTCGCCCGGTGGGTTCAAGAGAAGAGGCTCCGGGGACGATAATAGAAGCAATCTCCTCCTTCTTATGGTAGCCGGGGGGAGTCCGCGTGGGCTCCTTCCGGCTGCTTTTTTGTCCGGCCCGGCCGGTCTCCTCCCCGGGGCGGGAGGAGAGCGCCTCTGGTAGACTTCGGGGCATGGCCGAAGAAAAAGACCCGCGGGCCAGGTTCCGGGCCGAGATCGCCGGCCTGGGGCGCTGGAGGACCCTGGCACGGACCCTGGTCCCCCTGCACGCCCTCCTTTTGCTTTCCCTGTGTTTTTGGGCCGCCTCCGGGCTTCTCCCCTGGCTCCCCGCCTTTCCTCTCTGGGCCTGCCTTTTGCCTCTCCTTCCGGGGGGCTTCCTTTTCTGGTTCCTTCTCAGGGGGCGTTCCCGCCCGGACGAAGAAGAGGTCCGGGACCTCCTCCAGGCCGCCCTGGAAGTGGAGGATGTCCATCCTTTCGCACCGGCCCTGGCCCGCCAGGCCCAGGCCCTTCTCGCGGCGCGGCGGGGAGAGATCCTGGAAAAGGGCTTCGCCGAAGCCCGCCGGCCCAGGCCCTGGTACCTGCTCTACGCTCTCCTGGCCTTCCTCCTTCTCCTGGAGTGGGCGGGACCTTTGCCCGTGACCTTTCCCATCTCCGGCAAAGAGAGGCGGCCTTCCGCCGTCGCCCTGGCCAGGAATGGCGGCAAGAGGCCGGGCCAAGGGAGCGGCGGCGCCAGGGAAGGCCGGAACTCCCAGGGCGGCCGGAAGGGGCGGGAAAAGAGGCGGGACCGGTCTTCCTC
>CAYQBW010000087.1:0-8369 GCA_964415725.1 uncultured Planctomycetia bacterium | reverse complement strand
ACCCAGCGCGGCCGGGGAAGCCGCCCTCCCCGCTTCCCCGGCCGCGCTGGGTTCCCTTGAGGGAGGGGCCGGACTACCGGTCCGTGGAGGGGCGTTCCCTGGAGGTGGAGATCCTCGGGAACGGGCCGGTGAACGTCCATTTCCACGCCGGGATCCACGGGAGCGAGCCCGAAGGGGTGGCCCTTCTGGACCGCCTGGAAGAGGTCCTCCTTTCCAGGCCGGACCTGGTGGAAGGCCTGCGGGTGATCCTGGTGAAGAGGGCCAACCCGGACGGGCTGGCCCGGGGGACCAGGTTCAACGCCCGCGGGGTGGACCTGAACCGCAACTTTCCCGCGCGCAACTGGAAACGTCTTCCCCAGGGGCGGTCGGGCCGGGCTCCCCTCTCGGAACCCGAGACCCGGGCCCTGGCGGACCTCTTCCGCCGGTGGCCCCCGGCGCTGGTGGTCACCCTCCACGCGGCGCGCCGGAGCGTCAACTGGGACGGGCCCTGCGCCGACCTGGCGGCGAAGATGGCCGGGGACAACGGCTACCGCCTGGAGTCCACCGTTGGATACGCCACACCGGGTTCCCTGGGGTCCTGGCTGGGAAAGGACCGGGACGTGCCCGTGATCACCCTGGAACTCCGCCGGGGTTCTCCCCGGGCCCTCTGGAAGGAGAACCGGAAGGCCCTCCTGGAGGCGGTCCTTTGGGCGAGGCGGAAATACCTTTCAGGAAAGTCCGCGTCAGGGCGGGGCCGCCGGGCGCTCCCGTGACGGCGTCGGCCAGGACCGGGCGGATCCGGCCTTTGCGCTCCAGGTATCCCGCCCAGAAGGGATAGAGCAGGGGGATCCCAGTGCCTTCCAAGGGCGGTGGGGCGTCCAGCCCGGCCCTCCGGAGAAGGGGAAGGTGGAGGGGGCCGTTCCGCCGGACCAGTTCCCGCGCCTCCTCCTCCCCGATCCGGAAGGGCAATTCCAGGGCCGTCCCGGGCGGTTCCCCCGGCGGTTCCTCCAGGGCCCGGGGGTGAAGGAGGCGGAAGTTCCCGTCCAGGGCGTCCACGGCCCAGGCTCCGCCCGGACCTTTTCCGGACCAGGGGAAGGCCCAGAAAGGAAAGCGGACCAGCTCCACCTTGGCGAGTTTCCACTTCCGCCAGGGCAGAATCCCGAGAACCCTCCGGGGGAAGGCCTTTTCCGGGGGGACGTGGGCCGCGGGGCGCCGGGGATTCATTTCTTTTCCCCCGCGTCCCGGCCTTCCGCCATTTTCTTCTTCCCGGCCCTGTATCCCAGGCGCATCCAGGCCGCCACGGCCAGGAGGGCCGCCCCGCATAGCAGGTCCGTGATCCTGCCCCGTGCGTCCCGGGCCAGGAGGGCGCCGGTCCAGAGCAGGAGCCCCAGCAACCCCAGGAAGGCGGCGATGATCCCCTTGGCCAGGGTTTCCGACTCCAGGATCCGCCGTTCCTTTTCGCTCACGGTTCGATTCCCTCCCGTTCGCCATCCAGGACTTTCACGTCCCCGCCGGCCATGGGGGAAGGGGGGGGCTCCCCCAGGAAGAGTTCGTGGAACCAGTGGAGGGCGAGAAGGATCCCCAGGGTTTTCGCCCAGGAGTCCCGGCCGGCCAGGGTCTCGCGCCAGATCCTTTCGATGAAATCTCCCCGGACGATTTCCCGCACCGGGCCGGCCTTGTCCAGGATGGTCTTCTCGAAGAGAGGGGCCAGGACGCCCCTGTAGGCCGAAGCGATTCGGGCGACAGGATAAGGACTCTTGAACCTCCCCCCCGTGAGCCTCTCCAGGCGGCCCAGGGCTGCCCTCGTCGCCGCGCCGACGGGCCGGAAGATTCCGGGGGGCCAGGAGGCGGGAAAGCCCGTGGTTTCCCAGGGAAGGGAGGCCGCTTCCTTGAAGTGGAGAAGGAGGACCCTGCGGTAGAACCGGTGCCTGGTTCGCCAGGACGGCGGCACGCGGGTCAGGAAATCGAGGAAGTCGTTGTCGTAGAACGGGGACCGCGAGACCAGGCGGGTGCGGAGCATCTGGGTTCCGAAGCTGGTCCAGCGCCGGACCCGGGTATCCAGGAGAAAGGCGTCCACCGTTCCCAGGGGATCCCCCTGGTCGTATTTTTTGAGAAGCCGGACGTATTCGTCCTCCAGCCCCCGGGCGGCCTGGGCCGCCCCGCCGAGGAGCACCTTCGCGGCGATCTCCGCCGGGAGGCCGTCGTTCTTCTTTCGGAAGAGGGTCCGCCCGGCCTCCTCCAGGGGAAGCCCCAGGATGGCTCGCTTGTGGAAATTTCCCCCGAGGATCACGTCCCCGGCGAATCCGTTCAGGACGACCTCCGCCTCCTTCTCCAGTTCTCCCAGGTAGGGGAGGAAATGGTAATCCGAGCATCCCGCCTGGCCGTCGGCCCACCATACTCCCAAGGGGCCGAGCTCGGCCAGGTCTTCATACCGATAATCGTAATCGTGGTGTTCCGCCCCGAACCGGGCGGCCAGGCCGGCGGCGATGCGCCGGTCCAGGCATCCCGGCTCCCCCCAGGTGAAGGTGGAGACCCTGCGTGTCTTTTCGGGAAGGGCGGCCAGGCAGAGGCGCGAGTCCAGCCCTCCCGAGAGAGGAATCCCCAGGGGCCGGCCGTCCCGCACCTGGCGTTCCACGCCCTGCTTGAAGAGCCGGCCCGCTTCGCGGGCTGCTTCCCCCGGGGAGGTTCCCTCGAGTTCGGAGGTGAAGCGGAATCTCCACAAGCTCTTCACCGCCGGCGGGCCCCCGTCCGATTCCAGCAGAGCCCCCGCGGGAGCGGCCTTCACTCCCTCCAGGAGGGTGGCGTCGTCGATTTGTTCGCCCAGGAGCAGGAAGGCGGCGAGCCCCGAGGGATCCAGCCGGCGGGCCGCGCCGGGGATGGCGAGGAGGGCCTTCATCTCCGAGGCGAAGGCGAAGACGCCCCCGGTCCATGCGTAATAGAGGAGCTGGAGGCCGCAGCGGTCCGTCACGGCGGAAAGAGTTCCCCGGGAAGGGTTATACAGGACGCCGGAAAAGGCCCCGTTCACCTCCGCCAGGTCTTCGGGCTTTCCCCGTCCCAGCGCGTCCAGGAGGACTCTTCCGGGGGATTCCAGGCCGCCGGGGGCCCCGTAGATCTCACCCGAGGCGGCGAACCACCATCCTGTTTCCGGGTCGCGCCGGGGTTCCGGGTCCGCCTGGAGCCCCGAGGTCCAGGCGGCCCCGATGCCCCAGTTGCCGCCGAAGACCGCCCGGGCGCGGGGCGCCCGGGTGGGAGCGAGAAGGGCCGCCATCCGGCGAAGGATCTCTTTCCCCTCGGAGACGGGCCTGGAGGAAATGAAACCGAAGATTCCCGGCACGGTTCAGATCTCCCCTTCCTGCCCGGCGGCCGTCTCCGCGGGAGGCCGCCCGGCGAAAACACGTTTCAAGAGATAAGCCCAGGCTCCCAGGGCCAGGGGGAATTTCCCCAGGTAGACGTGGAGAGCGTAGAGCAGGCCCAGCTCGGCGTCACCCGTCTTTTTCCACCACTGGAGGGCCTTTCTTGCAATGAGCCCTCCCAGGAGGAGGAAGAAGACCAGAAGGGGAAGGAACGACCGGAGGAGGAGCGAGAGAAGAAGGGCCAGGGGAAGGCTGGAGCCGACCAGGAGGAGATTGACCAGGTGTTTCCTCCAGAGGGGATCGGAGGTCCCGAAAAACCGCGTGGCCACGGCGGCGAAGCTCTTCCCGTCCCTGACGGCCCGCCGCCACCACTGGCCCAGGCCGGTCATGGCCAGGTCGTGGGTGGCCATGGGGACGGCAAGCCTCCAGGCCGAGAGGCCGTGGCGGTTCCTAAGCCTCCAGCAGAGTTCGGGCTCCTCTCCACCGCCGAGGGAAGCGTCGAACCCGCCGGTCTTCTTCAAAGCCTCCATCCTGTAGAGGGCGGCCCCTCCCACGACGCTCACCGGCCCGTCCCTGGGCTCCCCCCAGTCGAGCTGGAAGAGCCGGCAGAAGATGTTCTCCGGGTGTCTCTCCGAGACGATCCCCGCCACGAGGCCCACGCCGGGATGCTCCTCCAGGAAGGCCCATCCCCGTTCCAGCCAGTCCGGGTGGAGTTCCATGTCGCCGTCCAGGAACTGCACCAGTTCTCCCCGTGCGCCTTTCCAGCCCAGGTTCCTTCCCTTGGAGGCGTTGGGCCTGGGGTCTTCCAGGCGGAGCACCCGGACACCCAGGTCTTCGGCGATCTCACGGCTTCCGTCGGTGGAGCCCGAGTCCACGTAGAGCACTTCCTTTCTGGATGAGGGCCAGGAGGCATCCAGGGCGGAACGGAGACAGGCCTCCAGGTGGGCCGCCTCGTTGAGCCCGATCACCACGATGGAAAGATGGGGGTGTTCCTTGGTCATGGGGTTTCAGCCCAGAAAGCCGTAGATCAAGACCTGGGCCGCCAGGGCGGCCAGGGCCCAGAGCCTCAGGTCCTCCAGGAAGATGGTTTTCTTCTTTCCCGGGGGGATGCATTCCTCCCGGGGCCGGAAGAGCACCCACAAAGCCAGGAGCAGGTATCCCCCGAGCACGAGAAGCTTGGGCGCCCATGCGCTCATTCGTCTTCCTCCAGCCTGGATCTCAAGAGTTCCTGCGTCTTCTTTTCTTTCGGGAGGAGGCCGTAGACCAGTCCCCTCAAACTTTCCGGGTCCGGTTTTTCCGTAAAGAGGCTGGCCAGGAGGATCGCCAGGGCCGCCGCTGCGAAGGACCACCAGGCCACGTAGAGGTAAGGATCGTCCAGCCCGTAGGTGAAGAGTCTTTCCAGGAGGGGGAAATCCTTTCTTCCCCAGGTGAGGATTCCGGCGAAGACCACCCCTACGGCAAGCCCCCAGATTCCGCCGACCCGGGTGGCCCTCTTGGTGAACATCCCCGCCAGAAGAAGCGCCAGGGTGGGCCCCTGGAAGAGGGAGAAAAGGGTCTGCATGTTGTCGTAGATGGTCTTGAAGCGCCTGGCCTGGGTGGCGTAGAGGAGGCCCGCCAGGAGAAAGAGGACCGTAAGGATCCGGCCCCAGAGGACCATGCTCTTCTCCGAGGGAGAAGCTCCTTTGAATTTGCGCCACGCCGGTTCCGCCAGGTCCTTGAGGAAGAGGGTGGTCCCCGAGGAGGCGTAGGCCTCGACGCTCGAGAGAAGGGCGGCGAAGAAGGCGGCCACCACCAGGCCCTTGGCCCCCACGGGAAGGAGGTCCCGGATGAGAAGGGGGTAGGCCTGGTTGGAGTCCTCGAGCCCCGGGAAAGCCGCCAGCGCGATCAACCCGGGAACCACCCCCATGATGGGGATGGCCGTCTTGAGAAGGGCCGCCCAGAGCATCCCTCCTCTCGCGTTCCAGAGGTCCTTGGCGCCGAGGCACTTCTGGACGATGGCCTGGTTCCCGATCCAGTAGGCCGGCGAAAGGACCAGGGCCAGTCCCAGGAGAGTGGCGGGCCAGGGATAGGCGTGGGCCGGCCCGGCGTCGGTGGGGACCAGAAGGCGCAGGTGATACCGGCAGGCCTCCCCCTGGGCGTGGATCTTTTCCACCATGCCCGCCGGTCCCCCCACCAGGGAGAGGCCGAGAACCAGGACCGTGATCCCTCCCACGAACATCACCACCAGGTGGACCACGTCGTTCATGGTGATCGCCGCGAGCCCGCCGGCCACGGTGTAGACGGCCACGACGAGCACCGTCACCAGGATGGAGCCCCAGTAGGTCGTGTCCGGGGAGACTCCCAGGATCTGGGGGAGCTGGAAACAGGTGTTGAGAAAGACCGCCGTGGCGTGAAAGAAGATGCCCAGAGTGCAGGCGGCGAAGAGGACCCAGAGCAGGGAGACCATGCTCCTCACCAGGGGATGGAAGCGAAGCCCAAGGTATTCCGGGACCGTATAGATCCCGGCCCGGTGGTAGTAGGGGATGAAGACGAAGGCCGCCACCACCATGGCCGGGACGCAGCCGATCCAGTCGAAGTTGGCCTGGGAGATCCCGTAGGTGTAGGCCCCGGCGGATAGCCCCATCAGGTCGTAGGCCCCGATGTCCGCCACGACGATCCCCATCCCGATGGCCCACCAGGAGAGGGTTCTGCCGGCCAGCAGGAAGTCCTGTCCCGTGGAGACGTATTTGGCGAAGCGCGTCCCCAGCCAGAGGATGCCTCCCAGGTAGACCGCCAGGATGATCCAGTCCAGGGGGTTCACTTCCGGCCGCCCCCTTTCCGCCCCTTCCCCGGACGGCTCCCGGTAAACAGCGAGAGGAGGACCAGGGCCGCGCCGGCCACCAGGAAGGACTGGGCCCAGCGCACGGATTCGCGCACCGTTTCGGGGGGGATGTCCGCCAGGGCCAGGGCCACTTTCTTGTCGGCGGACATGAAGATGAAGGAAACCTTTCCGATCCAGCGGAACAGGAAGAAGGTGCCCTGGACCTCGTTGCGCACGTAGGCCAGGAACTCCGCCTGCCCCCAGAGGAGGAGCCCCATGCCCAGGAAGATCCCCCCCAGGAGGTGGAGGGTCCACCTCACCAGGCGGGCGCCTTTCCTGGGGCGGAGGATTCGGATCACCGGCGTGCGCCTCCCGGGGATGAAAAAGGGAGCGGAACGGCCGGCAAATCCTAACCCGGAGGGTTCATGAATGTACCCAGGGATCTTCCGGCGAGGGCAGGTGTCACCAGGTGGGTCGTCTCGTCTCCCTCGGCAAGAAAGGGTCTTCCGGCAGGGGGGCCGCCTCGCCGCGGGCTTCGGGAAGGAAACCCTTGGCCGGAAGGGTGCCGTCCAGGATGGCGCGGACCGCCCGGGCCAGGACCAGGGCCAGCAGGGGAGGAAGGCTCTCCTGGATCATGCGGAGGGCCCAGGAGGGGGAGCCCCGGAAATGGAACCCGTCGGGCAGGGAGCGGAGCCGGGCCCTCTCCCGGAGGGTGAGGTTTGGTCCTTTTTCCCCTCCCGTGCTGCTTTTGGCCTCCGGGAGAGGCTCGTGGGCCGAAGGGGGACCGTCCGTGGGAATCCAGGCCCGCATGAGTCTTCCGAACCAGGCCCGAGGTTCCAGGGAGGCCGGGGGAAGTTCTTCTCCCCTTTCCTTGGGCCGGGGAGGAAGGCCTTCCAGGGCCAGGTTTTCCGTGACCGGCGGGAAGGGCGTCTTTTCCGGGGGAGGGACTAGGATCCCGGGCGGAAGGTTTTCCCGGGCCTGTTTTTCGCTCTTTCTTTTTTCCCTTTCTCCCGTGGTGCCGGGAAAGAGCCTGGGGGGAGGCCAGCATCCTGGAAGGGGCGGGGGAATCGATGGGTCCAGGGCCAGGAGCACCAGGATTTCGTCTTTTTGGGGAAGGCCATACCAGGCGGCGTCCAGCTTGGCCGGAAAGAGCCGATAGCCCTCCTCCATGAGGAGGGCTCCCAGGTAGTTGAGTCCTTCCAGTCCCTGGGGGTCCGGGGGGAAGTGAAGGAGGACGGCCTTGGGTTTCAGGTGCCGGATGGCCACGTAGGTCCCGAAGATCCTCCGGTGGGGGTTCTTGTCCCTGGGTTTCCTCCAGAGAGGGGCGCCCACGACCACGTCGGGTCTCTCCTCCAGGCGTCCTCCCTGGAGAGGGAGCCGGGCCGGGTCCCCGTCCCTGGGCCCGGCCCCCAGCAAGGGGGCGGCCAGGGGGGGGAAGTTTTCCCGGAGCAGGACAGCGGCCCGCTTGTTCTCTTCGAGAAGGCCCACGCACCGGAACCCGGCGCGCAGGAAGCCCAGGGCCGTGGCGCCCGTTCCGGCGTGAAGATCCAGGAACGAATAGGAAAGCACCATGATCTCCTCCTGGTTCGCCGACGGGGCCGCCTTCTTCGTCTTTTCCCCGCCCTGGAAAGCCGTCTCTCCGAAGGAATTCCTATCTTACCAGGTTTGGGGCGGATCGGGCAGGGGCTCGGCGCAGGAGGGCTCGTCGAAGTCGGGCCTGTTGACCTTGGGGGTTACGGGAAAGCCTTCCATCTCCTCCGGCGGGAAGGGCCGCAAGAGGGCCTCCAGGCGGGAAAAGTCCCGGAAGGCCGGGTCCAGCCATGGCTCGTAGTCCCCTGGGTCCAGGATCACGGGCATTCTGGGGTGGATGGGGGCCACCAGCGGATTGGCCCGGGTGGTGAGGATGGTGAAGGTTTCCAGAGGTTCCCCAGGACCCCTTTCCCAGCGCTCCCAGAGGCCCGCGAAAGCGAAAGGCCTCTTGTCCCGGAACCGGAAGAGATAGGGGCGGCTTCCTCCCGGGCCCTTGCGCCACTCGTAGAACCCGTCCGCCGGGACCAGGCAGCGGCGCTCCCGGAAGGCAGGGGCGAAGGAGGGCTTTTCCCGGACGGTCTCGGACCGGGCGTTGATCAGGCGGGAGCCCATGGAGGGATCCTTGGCCCAAGGAGGGACCAGGCCCCACCTGAGGAGGGACGCTTCTCTTCCCTTCCGGGGCTGGCGGATCACCAGGGAGGGTTGGG
>CAYQBW010000086.1:0-8424 GCA_964415725.1 uncultured Planctomycetia bacterium | reverse complement strand
CCTCCCACATGCCCCACCCGGGGGAAACCTCCCGGCCCACATGGAAGATCCATGCGGGCGTCTTCCTGGTCTCCCTGGCCGTCCTGGCCCTGGAGGTCCTCCAGACCCGGCTTTTCTCCCTGATGCTCTGGCACCACGTGACCTACTTCGTGGTGACCATCACCCTGCTCGGCTTCGCCGCGAGCGGCACGGCCATGGCCATCTTTCCAGGCCTCTACAGGGGAAGGGCCGCGGCCAAGGCCTCCCTCTACGCCCTCCTCTTCGCCCTGACCACCTTCCTCTCCCTCCGGCTCCTGGGTTTCCTCCGCCCCCAGACCCTGGGCGGCTCCTGGTCCAGCGTGGACGTGGCGGCCCTCTTTTTCTCCTACTTCTACCTGGTCATTCCCTTCTTCTTCGCCGGCCTCTCCGTTGGGGTGCTTCTCAAGGCCATGACCTCCCGGGCCGGAGCCCTCTACGCGGCCAACCTGGCCGGCTCAGGGGTGGGATGCTTTCTCTTCGTCCTGGTCATCACCCCTCTGGGAGGAGCCGCCGTAACCCTGCTCACGGCCTTCATCGCCGCCCTGGGCGCCTGGGCCCTGGCGGGCCACGACGGGGGCAAGGCCGTCCGCCGGGTCTCCCTGGGCGGGGCCCTCCTCTTTCTCGGGCTTACCGTGGCGGCCTTTTTCGCCCCCGAGGCGGTCCTTCCCGTCCCCGTGGCGAAAAGCAAGCTCCTGGCCCGGGAACTCTCTCTGGGCAAGAAGATCGAACGGACCCTTTGGAGCCCCCTCTGCCGGATCGACGTGCTTCCCGTGGACCCCGACGAAAAGAGGGTCTACCAGGACGGCGACGCCCCCACCACCATCTGGAGCGGCCGGAAGGCCTCCACCTTCCCCTACGACTCCTATTTCTACTCCCTGGGATACCTGGCCCTGAGGGGAACCCGGCCGGACGTGCTCGTCATCGGCCCCGGCGGGGGCATCGACGTGGAAAACGCCCTCCACTACAAGGCCCGCAGGATCTACGCCGTGGAGATCAACCCGGTGACCCTGGAAATGGTCCGCCGCGACTACCGGGACTTCTCGGCGAGAGGGCGGAAATATGCGGTCTATGAATTTCCCCAGGTGCGGCCCATCGCGTCCGAGGGAAGGGCCTGGGTCCGCCGGACGCATCTCAAGTTCGACCTCATCCAGATGACGGGGACCGACACCTACGCGGCCCTGGCCTCGGGAGCCTACGTCTTCTCCGAGTCCTACCTCTACACCGAGCAGGCCTTCCGGGAATACCTGGAGCACCTGAAAAAAGACGGGCTGGTGGCGGTGCTCCGCTTTCGTTTCGAACCCGCCCGGGAGAGCCTGAAGCTCGCCTCCATCGCCGCCCGGGCGCTGAAAGACGAGGGAGTCCGCGACCCGGGCACCCACATCCTGGTGATCAACATCACCATCCCCCTGGCGCCCGCCCAGAAGAAACTCATCGGCATCGATGAGATGCTCTATGCCGTAACCCTTGTCAAGCGCTCGCCCTGGACGGCCGCCCAGGTCGCCCTCTACGAAAAATGGATCCGGGCCGTGGACGGCAAGGGCTTCCGGGCCCGCTTCGGGTTCGCCCCGGCCGTGGGCGGCAGAAAGGCCCTAGGCGACAGGGAATACCTGGACTTCTTCGCCGCCGCGGCTGCGGGCAGGGAAGCCGAGTTCTACGCCCGCTATCCCTACGACGTGGAGCCCATCACCGACGACCTCCCCTTCTTCTTCAAGTTCCACAAGTGGTCCACCCTGCTCGAAGGGAAAGAGAAGGTTGGGAAGCTGGACTACGAGGCCCTGGCGGGGAGGGACCCCATCGGGCTGAAGATCCTCCTCTCCCTTTTGGTCTTCGTGATCCTGGCCGTCCTGGTCCTGGTGATCCTTCCCCTCTTCTTCCTGCCCCGGCGGGGCGGCTCCCCCCAGAAGGGAAGGGTCTTTGTCTACTTCTTCGGAATCGGGCTCGGCTTCATCTTCGCCGAGGTGGCCTCCCTCCAGAGGTTCGTCCTCTTCCTCGGCCACCCCACCTATTCGCTCACGGTGGTTCTCTTCTCCTTCCTCCTCTTCATGGGGCTTGGGAGCATGGTCTCCCAGGGCCGGGAGACCCGCTCCCTGAAACCCCTGAGGACCGCCCTGGCCCTGGTCCTCCTCTTCCTGGTCCTCCACGTCTTTCTCCTCCCCGGCCTCTTCCAGGCCTTCCTGCCCTCCCCCGAGTGGCTTCGGATGCTGGTAGCCGTATTGGCCATCGCTCCCCTGGCCTTTTGCATGGGCTTCGCCTTCCCCCTGGGGCTCAGGATCACGGGAAAGATCGGGGAGGCCCTGGTGCCCTGGGCATGGGGGGTGAACGGCGCGGCCTCGGTGGTGGGCTCCGTCCTGGCGGTGATCCTCGCCATGGCGGGAGGTTTCACCCTGGTGCTCGGCCTTTCCACCCTCTTCTACCTGGCCGCCCTCCTCCTGCCGCCGGAACCGGCGCCATGAACAAGGACGGGGAGGCCGCCCGGACCCGCCCGGGGCGCAAAGGGTGGATCTTCTGGGGCCTTGCCCTGGCGCTGGCGGTCTCCTCTCTCGCCTTCCGCCTCCAGGAGGTTCCGGCCGTGGCGGGAAGCAGGGGATACTGGTTCTGGGACAATGATACGGTACGCCGCCTTTGTCGCCTGGACCTCCTGGACCGGTCGGGGACCTACCCCGTGGTCAACCATTGGGACGGATACCCCGAGGGAAGCGTCATCCACTGGACCAGGCCCATGGACTGGACGATCCGGGCCCTGGACGGCCCGGCCTCCCTCTTCCTTCCCAGGGCCCGCAAATACGAGGCCGGCGCCGCCCTGGCCGGCCCCATTCTCTCCCTCCTCTCCCTCCTGGTCCTCCTGTGGGCCGCCCGCAGGCTCCTCGGGGAGGGTCCCGCCCTGGCGGCGGGCATCTTCTACGCCTTCTCCTACTCCTGCGCCAACGTCTCCTGGTTCGGCAACGGGGACCACCAGAACCTCCAGCACCTTCTGCTCCTGGCCTCCCTCCTCCTGGGGCTCCTGGCCCTGGAGAAGAAAGCTCCGAAATTCACCGCCGCCCTCTCGGGAGCCTTGATGGGAGGCGCCGTCTGGGTCTCCACCGAATCCATGCTCCTTCTCTACCTGGCTGCCCTTCTTCTCTTCCTTCTCGAGTGGCGGGCCTCCTCCCGGGACGAAAGGACCCTTTCCCTTCCCTGGGCGGGGGGGCTTTTCGCCCTCCTTCTTCTCGGCCACCTGGTGGAACACCCCCATACGCCCTTTGCCTTCCTCTGGGACCAGGTCTCCCTCTTCCAGCTCCTCCAGGCCGGCGTGCTCCTCCTTTTCGCCGCCCTCCAATCCCTGCGCTTCCCCTCCCGGCTGCGCCCCTTTTCCACGGCGGGGATCGCTCTTTTTCTGGGGGGGCTCCTCCTGGTTCTCTTCTTCGGCCGGGCCTTCGCGGAGGAGACGGCCCGGTTCCGCCTGGTGGACCCCTGGCTCCAGAACGAAGTAAGCGAATACAGGACCCTTTTCACCGACGGGATCTCCTTCACTCTCCTGCCCGCCCTCTCCCGCTTTTCCTTCCTCCTCCCCGCCTTTCCCTTCCTTCTCGCCGGGGCATGGAAGGCCTCCTCCCTCTCCCGGGAAGGCAGGTTCTTCCTTTGCGCCTGGGGGATCTTCGGCCTGGCCCTGGCCTCGTGGGAGGTGAAACTGGCCCACCTCTTCGCCATGGCCTTCCCCCTCCTTCTCGGCCTGGCCGCCTGGGAAGGACCGGCCCTCTGGGAGAAGAGGCCCTCCAGGCTCAAGGTCTACCGGGGCGCGGCTTTCCTGCTCGTGGTCTCCGCCGCCTTGACCTCCCTGCCGACTCCGCCCCACCGCCGGCCCCAGGTGGCCCAGACGGAAGAGCTGATCTCGGAACTCTGCCGGGACCTCCGCGCCCTGGACGAAGGAGGAAAAAAGGGCTCCGTCCTGGCCCCCTGGGACCTGGGGGCCAAGCTCATGTACTACGCCCGGACACCCGTGGTCGCCTCGGGCTACCACCGCAACATCCGGGGAATCCTGGACGGGATCCGGGTCTACACGGCCCGGCCCGGCAGGGAGGAACAAAGGGCCCGTGAGATCCTGAGAAAACGGAGGACGGCATACGTAGTGGCCTACTACGACCGCAGGATCCTGCTGACCGCCCCGGCCGTCCTGGGAGAAAAGGTGGTCCTGGCCACCTCCACTCCCTACGGCCTGGCCTTCACGGACCAGGCCAGGCGCACCCTCCTCTGGCGCCTTCGCTACGGCCCCGGGGTCCGGGGGTTCAGACAGGTCAAGGAATCCGACGCCATGGTGGTGATCCCCCCCTCCACCAGGCCCGAACCCTTCTACCGGATCTACCGGTTCGAACCCGAATGAAAAAAAGAGGGCCCGCCCCCCGCGGGGAGCGGGCCCTTCTTCATGAATCTAGGAACTCCGGATCAGAAGCTGGTGCCGCACCAGTTGGTGAGCCCGAAGGTGCCGGTCTTGGCGTCGACGGCCACGCCCTGGGCGTAGAACCAGACCCCGAGAAGGAGCTGGCGGACCACCATGGGCGGGTCGAAGGGGGTGGTATCCCCTACACCGGCAGTGCTCAACGCGGCCGGCTGCCCCCCCAGGATGGCGAAATACCTGTCCGAGGGGAGAAGATACCAGTTCCCGAAGGGGAGCCGGATCGGAAGGGGGAGTTGCTTGGAGGCCAGGAAGACCAGGGCCAGGCCGGAAGGATAGTTCACCTCCCGCACCCGCCAGCCGAACTTGGCCTTGTACCCGTATTTCTCCAGGTCCACCAGGTCCGGCCAGAGGGCGGCGAAGCCGAGGTCTTTCTCGTATTTCTGGCCCTTTTGCTTTGAGGTGCACTTGGCCGCCGGGTCGATCGTGTAGGGCTGAAGCACGGGGTTCTGGACCCAGAGCCTGGCCCACCAGGAGCGGGTGCTGGGCTCCTGGATGGTACTGATATCCGGTTTCCCGTTCTTGTAGGTGATGCACCAGGCCATGTGGGGCTTGAAGCCCAGCCGGGCGTGTTCGCCGCAGGCCGTTCCCGGGTAGACGTCGCTCATGTGCATGGATCCCCCGTCGGTGGTCCAGCCCGGGGGAGGCACGTTGCGGAAGTGGATCCCGTAGAAGAATTCCCCGTCCGGAAGAATCACGGGCTTGCCCAGGGTCAGGGTGAAGATCCAGGCCGCGGCGCCCCCGTTTCCGCTTCCGGAATAGGACATCTTCCCCGTCTCGTAGATGATTCCCAGGTCCTTTCCGGTCTGGGGATCGATCTTCACCAGGGGCTTGTGGGTCTTGGGATCAGCCTTCCGGAAGATGAAGGAATAGTATTCCGGGGTCTTGCTGTTCTGATCCTGGAGAACGTATTGAACCTTGGTGCATGGCCGAAGGAACCCGAAGTGATTCCCGGGCACCTTGTTGAGGCACTCCCCCTCATTGCTCCCAATGGTTCCCCTGGAAGTGAACTCCGTGGACCCGTCGTAGACGTGGAAACTGTTGGGCTTGGGGGTCTGGGACGTCGCATAGGCGGAAAGCCCCAGGAGGGCGAGGAAAAAGGCCGATGGTTTCATGGGAACCTCCTTGAAAGGAAAAAAGGACGAACGTCCGCTACAGCTTAGCACTTCCGGCCCTCCAAGTTTCCCCGTCCCACGAGACCTTTCCCCCCGCTCTCATTCCCGGTACAAGCCGGGGGCCCCTTCCCCGAAGGGAGGAGCCCCCGCCTGGGATCGGTCTTTCAAACCGGCCGGATCAGAAGCTGGTGCCGCACCAGTTGGTGAGCCCGAAGGCGCCGGTCTTGGCGTCGATGGCCACGCCCTGGGCATAGAGCCAGGTGCCGACCATGAGCTGGCGGACCACCGTGGGCGGATTGAGGGCCGTGGTGTCGCCTTCGCCGGAGGTGTTCAGGGTCACGGACTGGCCGCCGAGGACGGTGAACCAGGGATCGCCCGGGTTGATGAACCACTGGCCGAAGGGAAGGGTGATGGGCACAGGCAGCTGCTTGCTGGCGATGAAGACCATGCCGATGCCGCTGGGGTAGTTCACCTCGCGGAGCCGCCACCCGAAGTTGGCCAGGTAGCCGTATTTCTCCAGGTCCACCAGGTCGGGCCACAGGCCGGCGAAGCCGAGGTCGGGCTTGCCCTTCTTGGAGGCGCACTTGGCGGCCGGGTCGATGGTGTAGGGCTGGAGAACAGGGTTCTGGACCTTGATCCAGGCCCGGAAGCTACGGTTGATGCTGGGCTCCTGGATGGTGGTGGGATCGGGTTTCCCGTTCTTGTAGGTGATGCACCAGGCCATCTGGGGCTTGTGGCCGAGCCTGTAGTGCTCGCCGCAGATCTGGGGGCTCGGATACCCGCCGCTCATGTGGCAGGAGCCGCCGTCCTTGGTCCAGCCCGGAGGCGGGACGTTGCGGAAGTGGATCCCGTAGAAGAAGGTGCCCTTGGGAAGGATCACGGGCTTGGGAAGAGTAAGCGTGAAGATCCAGGCCGCGGCGCCCCCGTTGCCCTTCCCGGAGTAAGACATCTTGCCCGTCTCATAGATGATCCCAAGGTCCTTGCCGGTGGCGGGATCGATCTTGACCAGGGGCTTCACCGGGTTGGCGGGATCGGCCTTCCGGAAGATGAAGGAATAGAATTCCGGGGTCTTGGAGTTCTGGTCCTGCAGGACGTACCGGACCTGGGTGACGGGCCTCAGGTAGCCGAAGTGCTTCCCGGGGACCCGGTTCAGGACCTCGCCCTCGTTGCTCCCGATGGTGCCGCGGGAGGTGTATTCCGTGGAACCATCATAGATATGGAACTTGTTGGGCTTGGGGGTCTGGGCGTAGGCCAGGGCCGAAAGGCCCATGACGGCCGCGATCAACGTGACTTTTCTCATGGCTGCTCCTTGGTTGGGTTGGGAAAAGGGTGACACGGAAAAACGAACGATTTGGGTCCGCCTTCCCGGAAAAGGACACGGCCCGCCTACGGGCGGAGGTTGCCGTTCCCCGGGGAGACTGGAACCAGGGAATTATACGACGGGGATTGCCTTTTCAAGGTTCCGCTGAAAGAGAAAAGAAGAACCCTTTTTTGAAAGTTTCCGGAAAGCCCGGCGGAAACGTTTCACTTCAATCCACTCGTTTTCTTTCCAAGGAAGCCAAACCCCCCTTTCGGGGGGCTTGGCGCCGCGTCCCTGCCGGGAAAAGACCCTGGCGGGCGGCGGCTCAGAAGCTCGTGCCCGTCCAGTTGGTGAGCTGGATGGTCTTTCCCGACCTGTCGATCATCACGCCCTGGGCATAGAGATACATGCCCAACATGGCGTACCGGGCTGGATCGGGCGGGTTGAGGGTGACCGTATCCCCCTCCCCCCAGAAACCGACCCGGACGGAGAGGCCGCCGATGATCTGGAACCACCGGTCCGAGGGAAGGAGGTAGAAAGACCCGAAGGGTGTGGTAATGGGCTTGGGAAGAAGCTTGCTCGAGAGGAAGACCAGCCCCACCCCGTTGGGGAAGGTGGAGGCCCGGACTCTCCAGCCGAACTGGGCCTTGTAGCCGTATTTCTCCAGGTCCACCAGGTCCGGCCAGAACGCGGCGAACCCCATGTCCTTGATGCCCTTCTTACACGTCTGGGAAGAGGGGGCGCTCGGGTCCACCGTAAAGGGCTGGACGACCGGCGCGGCGACGAGGAGGGACATCCAGTAGGAACGGATATCGGTGGTCTCGTTGGGCGCGCTCGGCTGGCCGTTGGCGTAGGGAACCTGCCAGGCCATGTGGGGATTGAAACCCAGGCGCGGGTGTTCGCCGCAATGCTTGGGCCAATCCACGCTGACGTGTATGGAGAAACCGTCTGAACCGTTGGCCCATCCCGTGGTGGGAGGACACTTGATCCCGTAGAAGAAGGTATCGTCGGGAAGCACCACGGGCTTCTTGAACATGGTCCTCATGTACCACGCCTGCACGCCCGAACCGCTGCCCCCCACGGAATAGGGCCCTTCCTTGTAGATCAGGCCCGTCGGGGAAACATCCGGTTTCCCGTTCTTGTCGGCCTTGCGGATGATCAGGTAGTAGATCTCCCGGGTGCCGGCGTTCTGGTCCTGGATGTGGTAGCCCATCCCCAGGGCCAGCTTGAGGCCGCCCACGTTCTTCTTGGGAACCTTGTTGAGAATCTCGCCTTCCGTGCCGCCGATGGAGCCCCGGGAGGTGAATTCCGTCGTACCGTCAAAGATGTGAAATTCGTTCACTTTCTGGCTTGGCGCGAAAGAGGCCAGCCCCAGAACCGCGGAGAGAACGACCAGTCTTCTCATGGTCCCTCCTTTTGAGAAATGGGTCGATGGATGGGATTAGAAGAAACCATGGTAAGGAGTCCGGGGGAGACCCGCAACCCTCCCAAGGCCCCGGAAAGTCCCTTTTCCGCTAGAGTTCGGCCAGGAAACGCCGGATCGCCCGGATCGAGTCCCCGGT
>CAYQBW010000085.1:7607-8460 GCA_964415725.1 uncultured Planctomycetia bacterium | reverse complement strand
CGGGGGAGGGGTGGTCTTTCTTTTGGGCTCCTGGGTTCTCCTTTCCCTTCCCCCCCTGTCCTGGGCGGATCCCAGGCGGTTCTCCCCGGAAAGCCTGAGTTCTCCCGGGGGGAGCCTGGCCGGGGCCCTCCTGGTTTGGGGGGGATTGTGCTGGATCTGCGCCGCTTTCAGGTGCGCGGGGGCGGGAGCCCCCCTTTCCGGAAGAAGGGGAGGATCGTGAAGCTCGCTTTTCTCGGGGACATCCACGGGAACCTTCCCGCCTTGGAGGCCCTCTGGGAGGTCCTGGAGGAGAGGTCCCCCGACCTTGTTTTCGTTACAGGGGATTTGGTGGGCTACGGTGCGGACGGCCGGGCCTGCCTGGAATGGATCCGCGACAAGGCCGATTTCTGTTGTCTCGGAAATCATGATGCCGTAGTTTGCGGAAAATTGGTTCCCTGGGGATTCAGGCCGGAGTCCCTCTCTCCCCTGGACCGTTGCAGGCGGGACCTGCCCCCTGAAGACCTGGAATGGCTCGCCTCCCTGCCCCTGGTGGTGGTGCACGAGGCCCATGGCTGGACCCTGGTCCACGGGAGCCTCCACGAGCCGGAGCGCTTCCACTACGTGTTCACCCCCCAGGAGGCCCGGGCCTGCTTCGCGAAGCTGGAGACCCCTTACGGTTGCCTGGGCCACAGCCATGTTCCCGGCCTTTTCTTCGAACCCTCTCCCGGGGCCCTCCCCCAGTGGGTCCGCCTTCCCCAGGGCGTCCTGACCCTTCCCGAGACGGGCCGGATCCTCTTGAATCCGGGGCGCGTGGGCCAGCCCCGGGACGGGGACCCCCGGGCGGGCTTCGCCCTGTTCGAGAGTGAGACCCGGA
>CAYQBW010000085.1:0-7597 GCA_964415725.1 uncultured Planctomycetia bacterium | reverse complement strand
TTTTCTGGGGATTTGAGGGGGGAAGACCCGATAGGGAGAGAACATGGACCCCAAAGAACCAGCTCTCCCCAGGCCGGCGAAGGGGGACGGACCGGTGGATGTCACCGCCGTCCTGGTGAACTACCGGTCCGCCCTGGAGACCGTTGCGGCCGTGGAAACCCTCCTGGAAACGGCGGGAAACCTTTCGGTCCAGGTCCTGGTGGTGGAGAACCAAAGCGGCGGGGAAGAGGTGGACCTTCTCCGGACGAGGCTTCCGGAGGGGGTGGAGCTCCTGGAGAGCCCCCGGAACCTTGGGTTCGCCGGTGGGATCGAGCTGGCCGTCCCCCGGGCCCGCGGGCGGTTTCTCCTGCTCCTCAACCCGGACGCCCGCCTCCAGCCCGGCGCCCTGGGGCTCCTGGTGGAGTTCCTGGAGGAGAGGAAGGATGCCGGCGTGGTGGGCCCTCTCCTGCTGGAGCCCGACGGGTCCCTCCAGGCCTCGGGGAGGAAACTCCCTTCGCCGGGGCTTCTTTTGGGAATGGAGATCGGAGTATGCGGTCTCCATGAAGACATCCCCGATCCCCCGGTGCCCTTCCCGGCGGGTTGGGTCGTGGGGGCCTGCATGTTGATCCGGAAAAAAGCATACGACCAGGTGGGGGGCATGGATCCCGCTTATTTTCTCTACTTCGAGGAGACCGACCTTTGCCGTCGGATGCGGGAGGCCGGGTGGGGGGTCTGGTGCCATCCCCTGGCGCGGTGCGTCCACGACCACGGGACCAGCGCCGAAAGGACCGGCCAGGACCTCCATGGGGGGGACATCACCCGCTTCTACTTCCCCAGCAGGAGGCGCTACCTCTCCAAGTTCCACGGGAAGGCCTGGGCCTTTGCCGTGGAGGTCCTCTTGTTCGCCCTGGTTCTTTTCAGGTGGGCCAAGGCCCTGGTTTTCGGGGCCTGGAGCCCCCGCGCCCGGGCCCGCGCCCGGGTCCTGAAGGAGAAGGCCCGGGCCTTCTGGGCACTCTGGACGGGGAAGTTCGCCCGGGAACAGGCGGATTGAGGCTCCGCTGGATTCAGAGGGAGGGTTCCCGGTTGGCCAGGTAGGAGAGGGACTCGGGGAAGGGGGCCTCTTCGTTCGTTCCCAGGCCCGATTCGAACAGGGCCTTCAAGTCCATGAGCACCTTCCGGTCCCCCCGGAACTTGACCTTCCGGGCCCGGGGATTTTTCCCCGCCAGGATCATTACGGCCATGATGGAGGCGGCATTGGCCTTCTGCTCATGGATCTCCATCTCCACGGGCATGCCGTAATGGTTGACCACGGCCACGATGAGGGAGGCCGGCCGGGCGTGCAGGAAGACCCCGTCGGGGAGCTCCAGCTCGATCTCCTCCTTTTTCATGAAGCGCTTGAGGAGATCCCGCGCCAGTTCGGCCCCTTCTTCCAGGAAGGCCTGGGTCTCGGCCAGGCAGAAGTCCGTGACCAGGGCGAGAAGGCTGGGCCGGTCCACCAGGGCGGCGATGGCCTGCCGGGTCCGGGCGGTCCGGATGTCGTTCTGGTGCCTTTCGTCCAGGTGGATCAGGGCCGTGGCGCACTCGATCAGGTGGAGAGCGGCCGAGATGTGGCCCCTCAGCCTGGGCAGGTCCTTTACGCTCCCTTCCAGGGGAGTGGACTTGATGTAGGTGTCATACCGGGACTGGAGGTTGTGGATCGAGACCAGGCAGACCCTGAGTTGTTCCTCCCTGCAGAAGCGGGCCACGAAGTCTTGCTTGGCCGTAGGGGACTTGGAGAGGTCCAGGGGGATGGCGGCCCGGACCATGTCGCAGACCGCCAGGTACCGGGCGGTGATCTCGGCCATCTTGGTCTCCGCCTCGGCCCCTTCTTCCTCGCCCAGGTTTTCCGGGAGATACCGCTCGGCCCGGACCTGGCCGAAGACCTCTTTGTCCAAAAGGCTCGCGGGAACCCGGATGCCCAGCTGGACGAACTGGTCCTTGATGGCCTGGATGACCCGGAGGATGGCCGTTTCCAGGTAGGAAAGCCTTTCCTTGAGTTCGGGCCTGAAGCGGCGGACGTGGTCCGGGTCGAGCTGGTAACTTCCGAGCCTTACGGCCAGGTGGGTCAGGGTGAAGCACGCCTGGGCCAGCCAGCGCAGGGTGGCCACCAGTTCGGCCAGGAACCCGAAGGTCCGGTTCTTCCGGGCCCCGAAATCGTCCAGGAAGCTCTCCAGCTCGTTCGTTTCCAGGACCAGCCGGAAGAGGTGGCCCTTTTCCCACTGGGGCGGGGCCAGGCCCTGGAGGGTGTTGGTCAGGAGAAAGAAGGGCCTGGCCTGGGCCTCGAGGAGAGGGAGGAAGTCTTCTTCCCGGATGACTTCTTCCAAGGAGTCCTGTTTTGCCGTTCCCTCTGGGCCCATGGGTCCCTTCCAGCCTGTTCTTCCCGGTTCCCTTTCCACCGAAGAAAAAAAGAAAGTAGGCACTCCCCCGGGGGGTGTCAAGGAAGGGTCAAGCCGCCCCGGCGGGGGGCCGATAGGGACAGAAGCGGGATCGAAAGGCTGGGGATCCTTCCAGGGAGGGTGGAACCATTTCTCGGGAACAAGGACTGGAAACCTATCTCAGGGAGATCAACGAGGTTCCTCTCCTGACTCCCGAAGAGGAGAAGGAGCTGGCCCGGAAGGTCCAGAAGGGGGATCTCCAGGCCCGGGAGAGGATGATCCGGGCCAACCTTCGCCTGGTGGTGAGCATCGCCAAGAACTACGTGAACCTGGGGCTTTCCTTCCTGGACCTGATCGAGGAGGGAAACATCGGGCTGATGAAGGCCGTGGAGCGGTTCGATCCCAAGAAGAACTGCCGTTTTTCCACCTACGCCACCTGGTGGATCAAGCAGGCCATCCGCCGGGCCCTGATCAACACGGTCAAGACGGTCCGGATCCCGGCCTACATGGTGGAGCTGGTCTCCCGCTGGAAGTCCATGAGCCTGGAGCTGACCTTCCGGCTGGGCCGCCAGCCCACGGAGGCCGAGGTGGCCGAGGAGCTGGGGATCCCGGCGGAGAACTGGAACATCGTGCGCCGGACGGTCCAGACGGCCAGCACGGGTATATCCCAAGGACCGGATCTCGAGCTCGCGGCCTCGGAGCTCCTGGAGGACACCGAGGGGGTCTCCCCGGACGAGGAGTTCTTCCAGTCCTACGAGGTCCAGCGCTTGAGGGAGCTCCTGGACTCCATCGACGAGAGGGAGGCGGCGGTCCTCAAGATGCGTTACGGTCTCGAGGGTATGGAGACCATGACCCTCAAGGAGATCGGCCGGCGCATCGGGGTCACCAGGGAGAGCGTGCGCCAGATCGAGGGGAAGGCCCTCCGCAAGCTCCAGGAGATCCTGGTCCGGGACTTCGGGATCGAGGGCCCCGTGAAGGAGCCCACCCCGGGCATCTGCAAGCCCCCCCGGAAACGGAAGAAAAAGAGCCCCCAGAAGGGGGAGAAGAAGAAAAAGAAGAAATGAACGGTTCAATCCGTTCAATTTTCCCCTAAAACGGGCATTTGTAAGCTTCATTCCTTGAAATGACCGGTTGATTGGGGCACAATCCGGTCATGCCGCCTGCTTCCCTCCCTCCGTTCCGCTTCCGCCTGGACCGGGTTCCCCCGGGGCCGGGACCGGCTTTCCGCCGCCTGGCGCGGGCCCTGGAGGGGGAGATCCGGGCCCGCCGGGCCCCGTCGGGGACACGGCTTCCCTCGGTCCGGGACCTGGCGGAAGACTTGAAGGTCCACCCTTCCACGGTCCGGGCCGCCTACAACCTCCTGGAGACCCAGGGCAAGGTGGTCTCCCAGGTGGGGCGGGGGACCTTCGTGAAGGACGCCCCCCGGCAAGGGCCCAGGCTCCACTTCCCTCCCACCGTGGAAAGGGCCCTCAACCTGGCCTCCCTCACGGGGAGCCTCGAGGATGTGCCCCGGGACGGGTTGGACCTCTTCACCCTGACGCCCAACCCTCCCTCTTCCTCCCTGGCTTCTTTCCAGGCCTGCCTGGAGAGGGTCCTCCGGGAGGAGGGGGAGGCTCTCCTTTCCTACCTGGGGCCCGTGGGCCACGAAAAACTCCGGGCCCAGGTGGCCCGGATGGTCTCCCGGGGAGAGAGGGCGGTGGATCCCTCGGAGATCCTGATCACCAGCGGCGCCCAGCAGGCCCTGGAGCTGGCCATCCAGTGTTTCGCCGGACCCGGGGAGGCCGTGGTCACCCCCTGTCCGACCTACCTGAACCTCATGGGGACCCTGGAGGCCCAGGGGGTGCGGCTCCTGCCCGTCCCCTTCCAGGGGGAGGAACTGGATCTCTGGGCCCTGGAGAAGGCCCTCCAGGACCCTTCGGCCCGGCTCCTCTACCTGATGCCCACCTTCCAGAACCCAACGGGAATTACGGTCGATCGAAAGACTCGCCTGGAGCTCCTGGACCTGGCGCGGCGGACGGGGATTCCGATCCTGGAGGACGACCTGGAGGGGGAACTTCTCTTCGAGGGGGACCTGCCGCCCTCTCTCTTCTCCCTGGACCGGGAGGGACGGGTGATCCTGGCCGGGTCGGTCTCCAAGGCCTTCTTTCCTGGGCTCAGGGTGGGGTGGCTCGCGGCCCCGCCCGAGGCCATGTCGCGGCTTTCGGCCCTGAAGCGGTTCAAGGACCTGGAGACGGCGGGCCTGCTCCAGGCGGCCCTGGCGGCCTACCTGGAGGGCGGGGGGCTCTCCCGGCACCTGGAAGAGCTGAGGGAGGACCTGAAGGCCCGGCGGGACCTCCTGGTGGATTCTCTCGCAAAGTATATGCCCGAAGGGACGCGGTGGACCCTGCCGGGCGGGGGAACCTCGCTCTGGGTGGAACTTCCCCCCGGGGTGGACGGCCGGGACGTGGCCGCCGCGGCCCGGCGAAAGGGCGTGCTCGTCGCTCCGGGGGACCTCTTCTTCCCCAACCGGCGGCAGACGCCCAACCTGAGGCTTTCCTTCGCCAGGGCCCGCCCGGAGAAGATCGAGGAGGGGATCGCCCTTCTGGCCTCCCTCGTGGAGGAACGAATACCCACAAGCCTTCCCGGCGGGGGGAAGGCTCCGGTTCTTTGAGCGTAACTTCTTGACTGATTGGAGGATGAGAACATGAAAGAGGAACGCGGCAGCGAGAAGCCCCGGGTCACGGAGGGAATGAGCCGCCAGGAGGCTTTCCGGGTCAAGGTGGGGCTGGCGGAGATGCTCAAGGGCGGCGTGATCATGGACGTGACCACGGCCGAGCAGGCCCGGATCGCCGAGGAGGCCGGGGCCGTGGCGGTCATGGCCCTGGAGAGGGTTCCCGCGGACATCCGCAAGGAAGGGGGCGTGGCCCGCATGGCTTCGCCCCGGATCATCCGGGAGATCCAGGAGGCCGTCTCCATCCCGGTCATGGCCAAGTGCCGGATCGGCCACTTCGCCGAGGCCCAGCTCCTGGAGGCCCTGGAGGTGGACTTCATCGACGAGTCCGAGGTGCTCACCCCGGCGGACGAGGAGAACCACGTGGACAAGCACGCCTTTCGGGTTCCCTTCGTTTGCGGTTGCCGGAATCTAGGCGAGGCCCTGCGGCGGATCTCCGAGGGGGCGGCCATGATCCGGACCAAGGGAGAGGCCGGATCGGGAAACATCGTGGAGGCGGTCCGCCACATGCGGATGGTCCAGGGAGAGATCCGTCGGCTCACGAGCATGTCGGAAGACGAGCTCTACGCGGCGGCCAAGGAACTGCGGGCTCCCGTGGACCTGGTGAAGGAAGTGGCCCGGCTGGGCAAGCTTCCCGTGCCGAACTTCGCCGCAGGCGGGGTGGCCACGCCGGCCGACGCCTCCCTGATGATGCAACTCGGGGCGGAGTCGGTCTTCGTGGGCTCGGGGATCTTCAAGTCCGCCGACCCGGCGGCCCGGGCCCGGGCCATCGTCAAGGCCGTCACCCACTACAAGGATCCGGCGGCGGTCCTGGAGGTCAGCTTCAACCTGGGCGAGCCCATGAAGGGGCTGGAGATCAGCGCCATTCCCAAGGAAGAGAGGCTCCAGGAGCGGGGATGGTAGAGACCAGGTTCGATCCCTCCGGACCGGTGGGGGTCCTGGCGGTCCAGGGAGATTTCCAGGCCCATGCCGCGGCCGTGGAGGAGGCCGGTTTCCGGCCCGTGGAGGTTCGCCGCCCCGGGGAACTCAAGGGGCTTTCCGCCCTGGTCCTCCCAGGCGGGGAGAGCACCACCATGCTCAAGTTCCTCCGGGAGGAGGGCCTGGAGGAGGAGGTCCTGGGCTTTTGCCGGGAGGGAGGTCCCGTCCTGGCCACCTGCGCCGGGGTGATTCTCCTGGCCCGGCGGGTCACCGGGCCGGACCAGCCCTCCCTGGGGATCCTGGACGTGGACCTGGTGCGCAACGGGTATGGGCGCCAGGTCCACTCGTCCATCCACAGGATCCGGGCCGAGGAGCCCCTGGGGGAGATCGAGGCGGTCTTCATCCGGGCTCCCCGGATCACCCGGGCCGGGCCCGGAGTCCAGGTATTGGCCAGGCTCGGAGAGGACCCGGTCCTCCTCCGCCAGGGGCCGATCGTGGCGGCCACCTTCCACCCGGAACTCTCCCGGGAGAACCCGGTCCACGCCTGGTTCCTCGAACAGGTCGCGCGGGTGGAATCCTGACGGGTTGGGTCTTCCGCCGCTGGTCCGATGGATCTTGTTCGTCTGGGAAGAGGGGAAGTGGGGGTTCCTCCGAGGGACGACGTTCGGGCCGTCGCTTCGCTCCGGCCCTCCGGCGTCCCCTACGCGGCCGAAGACGGCTGAATCGCTCCTCATGGGGCGCCACCTCCGGCGGGAGGAGGCGGGGGGCTAAAACATGCCTCCGTCCACGCGGAGGACGTGGCCGTTGATGTAGCCCGCCTCGGGGGAGGCGAAGAAGGCCACCGCGGCGGCTACGTCCTCGGGCGTCCCGAAGCGGCCGGCAGGGATGGTCCGGAGATACTCCTCCTTGACCTTCTCCGGGAGCTTGTCCGTCATGGGGGTCTGGATGAAACCGGGGGCCACGGCGTTGACGGTGATATTCCTGATACCGTATTCCTTGGCAAGGCTCCTGGTGAGGCCGATGAGGCCGGCTTTCGATGCGGCGTAATTGGCCTGGCCGGCGTTTCCCACCACCCCGATGATGCTGGTGATGTTCACGATCCGGCCCCAGTGGTTCCGCATCATGGGGCGCTTCCGGTTGAGGGCGGCCTTGCAGCAGTTGAAGGCGCCGTCCAGGTTGACCTTGAGCACGAGCGACCAGTCCTCGGGTGACATGCGCATGAAGAGCTGGTCCCTGGTGATCCCGGCGTTGTTCACCAGGATGTCCAGGCTCCCCAGCCCGGAGACGACCTTCTCCACCCCGGCTTCCACGCTTTCCGGGTCGGTCACGTCCATCTTGAGGCCCAGGGCCTTCACGCCCGTCTCGGCGGCCAGGTTTTCCGCCGCCCGGGCCGCCTCTTCCTCCAGAACGTCCGCCAGGGCCACGGAATGGCCCTCCCGGGCCAAGCGGGCCGCGATGGCCAGGCCGATTCCCCTGGCTCCGCCCGGCACGAGGGCCGTTCGAATCTGTGCTTCCGCCATGGATGTTTCCTCCGGTTCCGGGGTTGATTCGGGGCAAGGGTCTCTTTCCGCAGGGC
>CAYQBW010000084.1:0-8495 GCA_964415725.1 uncultured Planctomycetia bacterium | reverse complement strand
CGAGACCTCTCCCTCCAGGAGTGGCGCCAATACGACTACTACGGCGTCCTCACCCGCTTCGACCCCGCCACCGGCAATCCCTACGCCGACCAGCACGACTCCAACATCGAATTCGGTTTTTTTGGCAAAGAAGAGATGTTGGAAATCGACCCAATTAAAATCAAAGGGTCAACAGCTGATCCTTCCTTGGGCGATAGGCATTTGGGGGGTGGTGAAGGGCAAAATTTAAAAGGGGAGTGCCACTCAAGACTTATAGGGTCTCCGTCGGGTAACGGTGACGCCGGAGAGGTTTGGCCCTTATATTCGGGATCAGTAACAGTTGGGGAGAAATCTCAAATTCTCACTATTAATGCGAATGTTAGAATTAATGATGACGGGATATTTGTAATAGTCGATACGGAATGGAATGGTAGAAAAACAAGAGCAGTATATGCTGCAGAAATAGGCTGTGAATGTAAGGACAAGGATAGGGGCTGTAAGTCAAAGGAGGATTGTGTAATCCGTGTAACTGAACAGCAGAATGACAACAAGGAAGGAAAAAAGGATTTGAATATTACACACAGTGGCTATCTTTGGGCAGCGGCTATAGGGACCTTGATCCCAAGAGATTTGTATGGGAGAAATGAAGTGAAGATAGAGGTTCTTTTTGGGGGGGCTTTGGTGCCAAATCCTAAAGGTTCGGGCCCCAGGCCAAAAGGGGACCCTCGTACCTTAATCTGGGATGGGGCGTTAGTCCAAGAGAGCGGAAAACTGAGCCGGACGTGGAAATGTGTTTGTGAAGGCAATGCGGAAGCGGAAGGCACCCAAACCAAAGGTAACCATTAAATGGTGGTTACAACAAAAGTCGCCAAATCCGGCAAGCGCCACTAGATATGGTTTTCATGAAATACAGGAATATCTATATGATGGGGTCGATTCCCGTATAAGGTGCTTTTGTCGTGTTCGTCATTAAATGGGGAAAAAGTAAAGGCCATATTTATTATGGGAGGGTTGATGTAACCCAGGATTAAGTTAACCCCAATAGGACCAATGTGGCCACCAAGTACCGAGGGGGTTAGGCGATGGCGGGGTTATTGACAAAAAAATTATGGTGAAAACACTGGGAAATCCAAGGCATAATCGTAATAAATAAGGAGCATCTGTTTTTCCCATGATGGGCAGACCATAAGTATCCTTGGGGAAAATGGAGGTTATGAATGGTTGTGGATAGAAAATTTAGTTTTCGTGGTTTAAAGAGGTTTTCCCATGAAAAATCTTTCCCTGGGACGATTATGGCCGTTCTTTTTGCTGGATCCATTTTCGGGTTTTGGGGCGAATTAAGGAGTGTACAGGCGAGGGTTTATGAAAATGACAAGAAGAGAATTGAAAATGAAGAGGGAGGCGGCAAAAAGGGAAAAACAAGTGAAGATGTTTGGATCCCGTTAAAAGATAACCCAAATTTTCGTGGATGGAGGATTCTTTTCCAGCTTAAGTTGGATCGTTACTTTGGAAAAAGAATAAAGATTTACAGGGCATATCCCAGAAAAAAATGGTTCCTTGTTCAAAACCGGCAATCCGTTCCTGGCCGGGACGAGAAGAAAAGTGGAATTGTTCTTGCGGTATGGGGGGAATCATCTTTCAAAGGTTTTAAAGCCGGAGGGGCGGTCATCGATTGCGACCAACCTTTAATGGTACAGAGAGCGGCCAAGTGGGGTGTTGAGGCGAGAATGGTTTACTGGCGTAAGAAGGAGGAAAAGGGAAAAACCAATTACTACTTGAGCATGGTTTCCAGAGACACCTCTTTTTCCTGGTCCAAGGATTCCGGCGTCCTTATATCATTGGATCCAATAGCATCGGAATATTTTGTATACGGAAAGCCTGCTGTCGGGGTTGCAATTAAGGTTAGAATTCTGGAGGGATTTTCTCCTGACGGCGTGCGTTTGGAGTCTCCAGAGGAGAGGGGGTATTTCTTGATTTCTTTAATGGGTGGGTGTCTTGTAACCGGCGAGAAGGAATATAACCTTGTTTGGGAATTAAGGGGGACGGTATGATAGTAAATAAGGGATTATTCCAGGTCAGGGGGCCGGAAAAAAATGGCTGTAAAGAATCTTTGGTCCAAATCCCTCTTGGGTTGGGTTTCGCTGGGTTTCGTTTTCCTGTGTTGCCCGGCCTCACTATTCCTTCATTTAAAAAATGCCCCTGAAAAAGGTTGTTTCAAGATCGATGTCGAAGTCATGGACCTTTCGAGACGCCCGCAGGTAAACGTTGCGGGAAAGGCCTATTTTTGGGAAGAAGGCCAAGGGGCCGTAATGTCGTCAAAATTCATGACTAACACCCATGGTTTTTTCAGGGTTGACCTGAAGAATTGGCCGGCGCCGGCATCATTCAAAGGGAAAAGGTGGATCCTTGTCATTTTCCGGAAAGAAGGTAAATTGTTCCAAGGGGTAAAAAGGCTTGAAAAAAACAAGATAAAAAGGGTGGAAATAGAATGTGTCGGAAAATCGAGCTGTGTGAAAGGCTTTGTCTTGGACTCTGACTCAGGGGAAGGTCTGGGTGGGGCTGTTGTCTGGGCGCAATCTCCAAGGAAAGACCGCAAGCGTGAAATGTGCCTGCCTCCTGTTTTCGAGGGCCACTTTTTGTCCCCTGAGGGGTGGGGCATTGCTTTTTCCGGTCCGGACGGGAGGTTTTCCCTTCCGATTGACGGGGACATGAAAAATAAACCTGTTTTTGCGTGGAAAAATGGGTATTGCTCCAACTATTCTGTTTTCCAAGGCAAAAAATCCTCTTTCCATATTTCCCTTGCCAGCCAGGATAACCGGTTGGGAATCATTTTTGACGGGTTCCATGGGGGATTGAGAGTTTTCAAAAGGCATAGGTTGTTTAAATTCATTATGGGGCAAGTTATAATCCAAGATAAGAATAATAATACCTGGAAAAGGGAGTTCAGGGTCCCTCCTTCCATTTTCTTTGAAAGGTCTTTCGATAAATTGGTTCCCTTTAATCGGCTGCATCCGGGTTTGTCTCCGGGAAACCAATCTTTTTCTAAAAAGATTTGTCTCTTCCGGGGGGTCCCTTCTGGAAAGGGTGTTTGCAGGTTGAGGTTTTTAGGGCATGAATTCAGTGGGAGGTATGAAATAAGGTTTGGAGAAAGTAGTGTAAAACAAAAGGAGAGGGTTATAAATATCTCACCGGTTTTAAGGAAAATGGGAAGAAGCTTTCATTTCTGTCGAGTCTATTTTGTTGGAAAGGGGGGCGAGGAAAGGGAGGTTTTCGGTAAAATCCAGTATCCACCGTTCAAGGAATCCTTCAGTTTTGAGGGTAAAGAAGTTTTTATTCCTTGGCTCCATCCCGGGGAAATTGTGAATGTTTTTTTTGGAGATGGGGGCCATCCCCAGAATGTGTCCTTGAAAATGGGAAACGGTACAGATAGTGTAAAGATTGTTTTGTTTTAGGCATTTCGGGCCTTCCGAAAAACGTGGGGCGAGGCGGCGGAAAAATGGTAAAGGCCAGCCGTCAGCCGGGAAGGCCAAGTGAAGCGCGGGACGACGTTCGGGCGCCTGCGGCGCCCTCCGGCGTCCCCTACGTGTGGTTGTCGGTCTTGGGGGTGCGTTTCTTTTCTGCGGCGGCGGAGGGGCGGAGGTAGAGGAGTTGGATGTCCTGGGGCGGGGTGAAGGCGCCTTTTCGGGCGTAGGCGAGGCCCCGGCGAAGGAGAAGGTCGGCCCTGGGCGTCCAATCCGCGTCTTCGAGCAGGGTCCAACGGGGCGGGAGCTTCCCCGTGGCGTAGACCCGGGTCGCCGCGTTTCCGGCGAGAACGCCTTCCTCCCCCTCGATCCGAGCGGCGAATTCGGCGGGATCGGCGAGAAAAGGCGGAAAGAGGGGGGCGCCTTCTTCGAAGACTCCTCCCTGGACCTGGCCTCGGAGGGCGTCCAGGCACAGGGCGACGCGCCTGTGGGAGGAGAGGATGGGGGAGCCCTCCAGGCTGGAGAGGGCCACAAGCGGCGCCGGAAGATAGGCGGAAAGCACGGCCGCCGCGGCGGCCCCCGAGCGGAGTCCTGTAAAACTGCCCGGTCCCGTACCCAATACGACCAGGCGAACCTCCCCCGGTTCCACGCCCGCCTCCCGGGCCAAGGAGTCCAGGGCGGGAAGGAGGTGGGAAGCCAGGTCCCCACCCCCTGGAAGGGAGCGGAAGAGAAGCCGGTCTTCGGAGAGGGCGAGAGCCGTGGAGCCGGGGCGGGTGGAGGTCTCCAGGGCCAGGGCCGGGAAAAGACTGTTTCCCCGGGAAACCCCTTCAGCCGATGGCCTTGCGGACTTCATCGGCGATCTCCTTGGCGATCTCCTTGATCCCCCGCTCGTCCGTTCCCTCCACCATGACCCGGGCGAGTTTTTCGGTTCCGCTGTACCGCAGGAGCACGCGCCCCTCTTCCCCCAGGCGCTCCCTGGCGGCGGCGACCTTCTCCTTCACGCCGGGGATTTCCTCCAGGGGCGGCTTCTCCCGCACGGGGACGTTGATGGTGACCTGGGGGAAAGACTGGAAGTCTTCGGCCAGCTTGGAGAGGGGGCGGCCCGTCTCCTTCATGACCTGGGCCACGTGGATGGCCGTGACCAGGCCGTCGCCGAGGAGGTGGTCTCCCCGCTTCATGATCACGTGCCCCGATTGTTCCCCCCCCAGGCCGGCGCCCTTCTCCCGCATGGCCTTCATGACCGATCGGTCCCCCACGGGGGTCACCTCCACCTCCACCTCCGATTCCTCCATGGCCTTCTTGAGGCCCATGTTGCTCATGACCGTGCAGACCAGGAGGTTTCCGGGCAGCTCCCCTTTCCACTGCATGTGGCGGGCCAGGATCATGAGGATCCGGTCGCCGTCCACGACGTTGCCCTTCTCGTCCAGGAGGATGCATCGGTCTCCGTCGCCGTCCAGGCACACTCCCAGGTCCGCTTTTTCTCCGCGCACCAGCGGAGAGAGCAGGTCTGCGTGGAGGGAGCCGCACTTCTTGTTGATGTTGGTCCCGTCGGGCTTGTCGTTGCGGACGATCAGGTCCACGCCCAGGTCCTTCAAAACCTGGGGAGCGATTTCCGAGGCGCCGCCGTTGGCGCAGTCCAGGACGATGCGCAGGTTCCCGAGAAAGATGTCCGGCGCCGCCTTCTGGACGAGATACCGGCGGTAGGATTCCAGGAGAGAGTGGTCTTCCCGGACCTTTCCAGGGGGAAGAGGGGACGCAGGCGGCGGGGGGCCCTGGCGGAAGACCTCCTCGATCCTCTCTTCCATGGCGTCGGGGATCTTGTGGCCGTCGGGCCCGAAGAACTTGATGCCGTTGTGGTCGTACGGGTTGTGGGACGCGGAGATCATGATGCCCGCGGAAAACCTGCCCAGCATGGTGAGGACCGCCAGGGCGGGGGTGGTCATCAATCCGCCGTGGACCACGTCGATCCCTTCCCCCATGAGCCCGGCGGAGAGGGCGAAACGGATCATGGGCCCGCTTTCCCTGCCGTCCTCGCCGAGAAGGATCTTGAAACTTCCCTCGGGATCTTCCTCCCTCAGGATCCTGCCGAAAGCCGCGGCGATGCCCACCAGCGTGGCGGGCCGCAAGGGACCGTGGTTGGCCACGTCCCTGATCCCGTCGGTCCCGAAGAGACTCACCCCTTACCTCCTTGTCCCTTCCCTTTTTTCCTGGCGGGAGGGCTCCATATCACGGGGATCCGGTCGCTTTCCCGGACCTCCACCTTGATGTCCGCCGGGTTGAAGAGCACGTCTTTTTCGTAGGGCAGGAGCACCCAGTGGATGTAGGCGCTCTGTTCCCCGGGCTTCTTGGGGTCCAGGTAGGAGACGTTGACCATGAGGCGCACGTTGTTGAGGACCCACTTCTCCTGGGCCACCTTGTCTTCCTTGTTGCTCCTGGAAGGAAGGGTGACGCCGTTGATGACGCGCCACCAGTAATTCTTGTTGTAGACGTAGACGATGACGGGCCGGTCCGGGTGGGTGTCCTTGACGATCTTCCAGTTCGAGGCTCCCGGCCCGGAGAACTCCACGGGGATCCTGAGTCTTGGGATGTTGATGAGAGAGGGGACGCGCCTCAAGGGAAGGTGGGCCTCCACCTGGGCGGGGAAGAGGGTGACGCCCTTGGCGATCCAGGCCGTGCTGAGCCCCAGGCGGGCCACGATCTCCCAGCCCTCGGTGGGACTGCGGCGGACCCGGGCGTCGCTGTGGAGGAGAAAGTCCTCCAGCAGGCGCTCCCTGTGGGGAAGGGGGCGGTTCAGGATCTCCCCGTTGATGACCTTGCCCGGGCCCGAGAGTTCCACCTGGCTGGGCGTGAACCAGATCCCCTTGTCCGGGTCGATCTCGTAGCCCTCGGGGCAGGCCGTGCCCACCACGCGGGTCTCCCCTTTCCCAAGGACGAAAGGAACCTTCCGCAGGTATTCCTCGAAGTCCAGCACCAGGGGCGCCGGCGTCCTTCCGTCGGGGCCGACGATCTCCTTGATCAGGTCGTTGAGACCCGGGTCCTGGGGAATGACGATGTCTTCCGCCTTGATCTCGATCCGCAGGTTTCCCTTGGAGACCTTGGACAACCTCTCCGAGAGGACCGCCAGGCGGAGATACTCGGTGATCTTCTGCATGCGGTTGTGGGGCCCCTGGAAGAGAATGCGCACCTTGGGGTTCTTCTCCATGGGCACGCCGTTCACCGACCACAGCACGAACCCTTCCGGCACGGGGATGTTCAGGGCGTTGGCATTGTAATCGGCCTTCCCGGCCTGGATGGGGGTCACCCTAAACAGGAGCACCTTGGTGTTGGTGATCTTGGTGGAGACGTAATACCAGGAGATGAAGCCGAGACCCAGGGCGAGCAGCTTCCTCCAGGGATCCACGAGGAAGATGCCCGCCAGGATCCCCCGCTTCTTTTTCGGTTGCGCGGACATCGCGGTCAGGCCTCCTTCACCCCATAGAATTCCTCGAGAATCTTCTCCACCTCCGAGAGCTTCAGGTCCTGGAGCAGTTTTCCTCCCAGGGCGGCCGAGATCCTCCCGGTCTCCTCGGAGACGACGATCGAGAGGGCGTCCGTTTCCTCCGTGATCCCCAGGGCGGCCCTGTGCCGGCTCCCGAGGCGCTTGCTGATGTCCTGGTTCTGGCTGAGGGGAAGAAGGCAGGAGGCTGCCAGGATCCGGTCCCCTTCGATGACCACGGCCCCGTCATGGAGGGGATTGCCCGGGTAGAAGATGGCCTCCAGGAGGAAGGAATTGACCAGGGCGTCCAGCTTGATCCCCCGTTCCACCACCTCCTTGAGGGGGGCTTCCCGCTGGAAGACGATGAGGGCCCCCACGTGCTCCGAGGAGAGCCTGGCCAGGGCCCGGAGGACGCGCTGGATCACCTTTTCCTCGCCCGGCGTGCGGAAGGTCTTGAAGATGGGGGATTCCCCCAGCCGGATGATGGCCTGGCGGATCTCGGGTTGGAAGACGATCAGGAGGGCCAGGACGGCGGTCTGGAGGAGTTCCTGGAAGACGTATTGCAGTTCCGAGAGGTTCAACAGCGGGACGATCACGAAGGCGAATATGGCCAGCGAGATCAGGAAGATGGCGAGGCCCCGGACCACGCCGCTTCCCCGCGTCTCCCGGAGGAAACGCAGGATCAGGTAGATGGCCGTGGCCATCACGAGGATCTCGATGATGTCCCTTACGAGGTCCATCCGTTCTCCCTGGGCTCCCGGCCGGGAACCTCCGCCTCCCGGACGGCGGCCGCCATCAAGGCGGCGTCCCGGGCCGCTTTTACGTCGTGGACCCGGACCACCCGGGCCCCGGCGAGCACCGCCGCCGCCACGGCGGCGGTGGTCCCGTGGAGCCTCTCCTCCACGGGACGGTCCAGGCAGATCCCGATAAAAGACTTCCGCGACGCTCCCACCAGGAGGGGGAACCCCAGGGTCCGGAACTCGGAGAGCCTCTTCAGGATCGCCAGGTTGTCCCCGGGGCGCTTGCCGAAACCGATCCCCGGGTCCAGGAGGATCCTCTCCTCCCGGATCCCCCTTTGCAAGGCGAAGGCCGCCCTCTCCCGGAGAAAGGCGTGGATCTCCGCCACGGGATCCTGGTAACGGACCCCCTCCTGCATGGTCCGGGGGTCCGTCCCCCGCATGTGCATGAGCACCACGGGACAATCCTCCCCGGCGCAAAGTTCCGCCATCTCCGGGTCGTGGCGGAGGGCGGAGACGTCGTTGACCCAGTCGGCTCCCGCCTGGAGAGCCTCCCTGGCCACGGCGGCCTTGCGGGTGTCCACGGAGATGGGGAGCCCTCCCAGGTTTTCCCTGAGGGCCCGGATCACGGGAACCACCCGGCGGATCTCCTCGGCCTGGGGCACCTCGCCGGCGCCGGGCCGGGTGGACTCCCCGCCCACGTCGAGGACGTGGGCCCCCTCTTCCACCATGAGGGCCGCCCGCTCCAGGGCTTTCCCGGGGGTGGTCCACCTGCCCCCGTCGGAGAAGGAATCGGGCGTGACGTTGAGGATGCCCATCACGGCGGGCCAGGGCGGAGGGGGA
>CAYQBW010000083.1:0-8502 GCA_964415725.1 uncultured Planctomycetia bacterium | reverse complement strand
GGGGAGGGGAGGGAGTTCCTCCGTGGCCCGGTGGAAGCGGACCACCACCCCGTCGGGGGCCTCGTAGAGGAAGGCCGCATGGGGGTTGGCGATGGCTGTCTGGCGCAGGTAGTCGTCCACCGACCGCTGCCCCCTCTGGAAACGGGCCTCCATTTCGATCTCCACCCGGGTGCCGTGGGGCTTGTCCCACTCCCGGGGCTCCTCCACGAGTTTTTCGGGCCGGTTGCGCACCGTGTCCACCCTGAGCTCGAAATACCAGGCCTGGGCCTTGGGGGAGGTGCGGGTGAGGATCTTGGTGGGATGGCCTGTCGTGAGCTGGCCGTACATCCCGGCCGCCGAGATCCCGATGCCCTGCTGGCCCCGGGTCTGGCGCAGGGAGTGGAACTTGGAGCCGTAGAGGAGCTTGGCGAAGATGGCCGGCACCTGGGACTTCACGATGCCCGGTCCGTTGTCTTCCACCACCACGACGAACCGGTCGTCCCGGCCCGGGACGGCCCGGATCTGGATGTAGATCTCCGGCAGGATCCCGGCCTCTTCGCAGGCGTCCAGGGCGTTGTCCACCCCCTCCTTCACGGCCGTGAGCAAGGCCTTGCGGGGATTGTCGAAGCCCAGGAGGTGGCGGTTCTTGGTGAAGAACTCGGAGACGGAGATCTCCCGCTGGCGCTTGGCCAGGTCTTCGGCGTTGGCCCGGTTTCCACGCTTGCCCCGGCCTTCCCTGGGGGAGGCGGAGCTCCCCCGGCCCTTGCCGGGAACGTTCCCCCGGCCGGCGGAAGAGGAACCCTTTTCCTTCTTTTTCTTGGGGGCGGGCTCGGCCTCCCCCGCGGGGGAGGAGGAGAGCCCATCGAAGAGGCTCCTCTCCTGCCGGGTGGAACTCCGTTTTTTTGCCATGGGGCGAGCCTTCACTTCACACACCGCTTGGGGAATCTTCGCTCCAGGGGAGGTGGAGGAAAGGGGAACGAACCCTGGACCTCGAGCCCTCCCTGGCTGGTTGCCTCGAACCGTCCCGCCAAGAGGCTAATCCGGGAGCCCGCCGGCGCAACCCCAAAGCGGCCGGGACTGGGCCCGACCTGGAAAGGAGGGGCGCGCGGCGGGCGTTTCTCTTACACCTTGGAAAGTGGACGGGAGTCCCTGGGAGGAAGGGATCGAGAGCCCAAGAGGTGCATCCATGGCAAAAGCTTTTCTGTCCGGCAACGAGGCCCTGGCCCAGGGGGTCTGGGAGGGAGGGCTCCATTTCGCCACGGGCTACCCAGGCACTCCCTCCACGGAGATCCTGGAGACCCTCGCCGCCCGGTTCCCCGAGGTGGAGTGCCAGTGGGCGGTGAACGAGAAGGTGGCCGTCGAGGTGGCCGGCGGGGCCTCCTTCGGCGGGGCCCGGGCCATGGCCACGATGAAGCACGTGGGCCTCAACGTGGCGGCCGATCCCTTCTTCAGCCTGAGTTTCGCCGGCGCCTCGGGAGGGCTCCTCATCGTCTCCGCCGACGACCCTGGCATGCACAGCTCCCAGAACGAGCAGGACAACCGCTACTACGCCCGGGCCGCCCGGTGCCCCATGGTGGAGCCCTCTTCCAGCCAGGAAGCCCGGGACTTCGCCATCCAGGCCCTGGAGCTCTCGGAGAAGTTCGAAGCGCCCATCCTGTTCCGGATGACCACCCGGATCTGCCACTCCAAGGGCATCGTGGAGACGGGCTCCCGCAAGGAGGTCCCCCGCAAGGGATACCAGGCCAAGCCCGAGGCCCGGGTGCTCATGCCTTCCAACGCCCGCAAGCGCCACGAGTGGGTCCTGGAGCGGGCCCGGAAGCTGGAGGAATTCGGCAACACCTGCTCCCTCAACCGCTGGGAGAAAGGCTCCTCCAAGGTGGGGGTGGTCACCTCCGGGGTGGCCTACAACTACGTCAAGGAGGTCCTTCCCGAGGCGAGCGTCCTCAAGCTGGGGCTCACCTGGCCCCTCCCCTGGGGGCTCATCGAGGAGTTCGCCGCCTCGGTGGAGAAGCTCTACGTCGTGGAGGAAGGGGATCCCCTCCTGGAGAAGGACCTCAAGGCCCACGGAATCCGGTGCACCGGCAAGGAGGTCATCCCCATTACGGGCGAGCTGAACCCGGAGATCGTCCGCAGGGGAATCGCCCCGGACTCCGCCCGGACCCAGGCCCGCGAGCCCGTCCCCGCGCCCTCCCGGCCGCCCGTCCTCTGCCCGGGGTGCCCCCACAGGCCGATCTTCTACTGGCTCCGGCGCATGCGGAAGAGCACCTCCGGGGACATCGGGTGCTACACCCTGGGCGCGATCCCTCCCCTTTCGGCCATGGACACCTGCATCTGCATGGGGGCGTCCATCTCCGGCCTGGAGGGCCTGGAGAAGGGGGCCGGCCCTGAGGCGGCCTCCACGCTGGCTGCGGCCATCGGCGACTCCACCTTCATCCATTCGGGAATCACCGGCCTGGTGGACATGGTCTACAACCGGGCCACCGGAACGGTCCTCATCCTGGACAACGAAATCACCGCCATGACGGGCCGCCAGGAGCACCCCGCCACGGGGCGCGACATCCGGGGCAACCCGGCCCCCATGGTGGACATCCCGGCCCTCTGCAGGGCCGTGGGCGTGGAGCGGGTCCAGGTGGTGGACCCCTACGACATGCAGGCCGTCCGGGCGGTCCTCAAGGAGGAGATGGCCCGCAAGGAACTCTCGGTGATCGTCTTCCGAAGGCCCTGCGTCCTCAAGGAGCGCTCCCGCAAGAAGTCCTACGCCGTGGTGGACCCCGAGAAGTGCACCGATTGCGGGGCCTGCCTCAGGCTGGGATGCCCGGCCATCGAGCACAAGGAGAACCACGCCTGGGTCAACCCGCTCTTCTGTTACCCTGAGTGCTCCATGTGCGTCCAGGTCTGCCCCACCAAGGCGATCTCCAAGAAGACGGACGAATGATTCGGGATCCCCGGGAAAGGAAAGGAGTCTTCTCATGAGCGAAACGACGACCAACGTCCTGCTCTGCGGGGTGGGCGGCCAGGGGGTCCTGCTCGCCAGCGAGGTCCTGGCCGCGGCGGCCATGCTGTCGGGGCGGGACGTGAAGAAGAGCGAGGTCCACGGCATGGCCCAGAGGGGCGGCGCCGTCACGAGCCACGTCCGGTGGGGCGAAAAGGTCCACAGCCCACTCATCGAGAGGGGGACGGCCGACGTGATCCTCTCCTTCGAACCGGGGGAGGCCTTGAGGTGGTCCCATTACCTGCGGCCCGACGGGGTGATCCTCACCGCCAAGGAGCCCATCTACTCGGTCCTGGTCTCCTCCGGCGCGGAGACCTACCCCGAGGACGTTCTCCAAAGGCTCGAGGAGAGGGCGGGGCGGCTGATCCCGGTGGACGCCCTCCAAGAGGTTACGGCCCTGGGAAACCCGAGGGCCGTGAACATCCTCCTTCTTGGGATGCTCTCGGTCTTCGTGGACATCCCGGCCGGCCGCTGGAAAGAGGCCATCCAGGCCAGGGTTCCCAAGAAAACCATCGAGAGCAATCTCCGGGCCTTCGAGCGGGGCCGGGAACTGGCGGGAAGCTGAGGGGTCCGGCCATGCTTCGGAACGAATTGCTCTCCTTCCTCGACAAGGAGAGGGAGGACATCCAGAGGGAGGATCTCCTGGATTTCATCGCCAAAAAGGAGATCCAGTTCCTGGCGCTTCGCTACCCCGCCATGGACGGGAGGCTCAAGACGCTCCGGATCCCCCTCACTTCCAGGAGGCGCGCCGAGGAAGTGCTGGCCGAGGGGGAAAGGGTGGACGGCTCCAGTCTCTTCGGGGCCATCGTGGATTCCGCCCGGAGCGACCTCTACGTGGTGCCCGTCTACTCCACGGCCTTCGTGGATCCCTTCTATCCTTCCACCCTGGACGTGTGCTGCCGCTTCATGGATTACAAGGGAGACCTGGAGCCCTGGACCCCCCAGGGGGTGGTGGAAAAGGCCGACCGGGCCTTCACCAAGGCCACGGGCCTGGAGATCCGGGCCCTGACGGAGGTGGAATTCCACCTGCTCATGGACGAGGAGGACCACCTCTATCCTCCCCGCCCCCAGAGGGGCTACCACGAGGCTTCCCCCTTCCTCAAGGGCGAGCCCGTCCTGGACGAGATCGTCCGGATCGTGGGGAGCATCCGGGGGTCGGTCAAATACGCCCATGGGGAAGTGGGGACCATCCCCAGGCTGGAGAGCCGGTACCCGGAGGTGGACGGGAAGCGGGCGGAGCAGTTCGAGGTGGAGTTCCTTCCCCGGCCCCTCCAGCAGGCCGGCCTGGACACCCTGATCGCCCGGTGGGTCATCCGCAACGTGGCCTGGCGCCGGGGGATGACGGCCACCTTCGTGCCCAAGCTCGCCGAGGGGGCGGCGGGCAACGGCCTGCATGTCCACCTGGAGCTCCTGGAGAAGGGGCGGAACGCGATGGTGGACAACGGCGCCCTCTCGGAGAAGGCCCGCCGCCTGATCGGCGGAATGGTCCGCTTCGCCGGGTCGATTACGGCCTTTGGGAATACTTGCGCCGCCTCCTACCTGCGGCTCGTGCCGGGCCAGGAGGCTCCCACCCGGGTCTTCTGGTCCGACAACAACCGGAGCGCCATGATCCGGGAGCCCCTGGGGTGGGTGAACTCCTCGGGGATGGACCTGAAGGCCAACCCGGGCCAGAAGAATCCCTTCCAGGGCGAACGGTCCCGCCAGACCGTGGAACTCCGCTCCCCCGACGGGAGCGCCGACGTGCTCCTCACCCTGGCGGCCCTGGCCTGCGCGGCCCGGTGGGGCCTGACCCATCCCAGGGCCCTGGAACTCTCCAGGGAGGCCTACCTCCCCGGCGGCGTAGCGCCGGACCGGGAAACCTTCAAAGGCCTTCCGCCCCTTCCCGGGTCCTGCGCGGAGTCAGCGGCCATCCTGGAGAAACACCGCCGGGACTACGAGGAAGAGGGGATCTTTCCTCCCGTTCTCATCGACCAGGTGATCCGGCGGCTCAGGGCCGAAGGAGACGAGGACCTGGCCCAGCGTCTTTCGGACATGCCCGCCGACAGCCGGCGCAGGTTCGCCGAGTCCCTCATGCACAAGGAGATCCACCGACAGTGACTCCCAGCCATCCGGATCCATACGACGACGCTTCCTTCTACGGGGAACTCGGCCTCATCAGCGGGCTGGAGATCCACCAGCAGCTCCTCACGGGGGGGAAGCTCTTCTGCAGGTGTCCCGCCGGGCGCTATTCCAAGGAATACGACGCCGTGGTTCTCCGGCACATGCGTCCCACCCTCTCCGAGATGGGGACCTACGACGGTACGGCCCTGATGGAGTTCAAGACCCGCAAGGAGATCGTCTACCTCCTCAACGACGACTCGGTCTGCACCTACGAGATGGACGACACCCCTCCCTTCCCGGTGGACGACCAGGCCCTGGACATCTCCATCGTCCTCTCCCTCACCATGGGGTGCCCGGTGGTGGACGAGGTGCATATCGCCCGAAAGCAATACCTGGACGGGTCGATTCCCACCGGGTTCCAGCGGACGGGGATCGTGGGCCTGGCCTCGGAGATCCCCTTCCGGGGGAGGAAGGTCCGGATCCGCCAGCTCTCCCTGGAGGAGGATTCCTGCCGGGAGGTGACCAACAAGGGCCACCGGATCACCTTCCGGACGGACCGGCTGGGAATGCCGCTGGTGGAGGTCGTGACCGACCCGGATTTCCGCACCCCCCGCGAGGTGGCCGAGGGGGCGCGCCTGCTGGGGAGGATCATGAGGGCCACGGGGCTCGTCAGGACAGGGCTCGGGACGACCCGGCAGGACGTAAACGTGAGCGTCACCGGCGGGGTCCGGTGCGAGATCAAGGGGGTCGGCCGGTACCAGCTCATTCCTCCGCTCGTCCACAACGAGGCCATCCGCCAGGCCAATCTTCTCGCCGTGCGCAGGGAACTGCACATGCGCGGGGTCAAGAGCCCGGCCGAGCTGGCGATCGAAGAGGCGGACGTGACGGATCTCTTCCGCCGCACGGGGCCGCCCGGACCGCTCGAGGCGGCCCGGCGGGGGGAGAAGGTCCGGGCTGTGGTCCTCAAGGGACTGGCCGGGATCCTCTCCATGCCCACCCAGGAGGGCTACCACTTCGTGACGGAACTCAAGGGAAGGGTCCGCGTGGTGGCCTGCCTGGACGAGCCGCCCATTCTCTACGACTCCGAGCACTGGCCCGGGGAGGCGCGCTCCGCTCTCGGGGAGCTCCGGAAGGGGCTGAAGGCGGGGGAGAAGGACGCCCTGGTCCTGGTCTGGGGGCCCGAGAGGGACACCCTCACGGCCGGCGGGGAGATCCGGTTGCGCCTGGAAGAGGCCATCTACGGGGTCCCCAACGAGACCCGCAAACCCCTGCCCGACGGGCATACCGACTTCGAGCGCATCCTTCCCGGCCCGGACCGGATGTATCCCGACACGGACCACCCGGTGATTCCGCTTTCCCGGGAGCGGGTGGAGAAGCTCTCCGCCCTGGTGCCGGAGATGCCCTGGGAGAGGGAGGAGAAGTGGCGGGCCCGGGGACTTCCTGAGGATGCGGTGGAGCGGATCGCCGTCTCGCCCTACGAGCCCCTCCTGGACAGGCTCTCCGCCAAGGAGGGCGCCGACCCCAAGGCCCTGGGGCTCTTCGCGGCCCGGGACATGCGTGCCTTGCGGAGGCAAGGATTGCCCGCCGAGGAGCTTCCTCCCGGGGAACTCGAGAAGTTTCTCCGGGCCGTAATGGAGGCCGGCCTGGCCCGGGAGGCCTGGTCCTTCTGGTTCCGGCGCTTCCTGGAGGCCTGGGCCGAGGGAGGGGCGGCGGAAGGGGTCCTGGAGGAGATCCGCCGCCTCTCCAGGCCGTCGGAGGAAGAGATCCGGAAGGCCCTGGAGAAGGCCCTGAAGGAGCCTTTCCGGGAGAAGTCCCGGGGGAGCAGGTTCGACTGGTGCATGGGGAGATTGATGAAAGAGCTGGGAGGCCGGCTCCCCGGGCGGGAGGCGGCGGCTCTCCTGGAGGCGGAACTCGGGAAGGAGGCGGGGCGATGACGGAGGACTTCAAAGGATACAGGCCCCCCGCCCTGGACGTTCTCCGCCGCTTCGGGGCGAGCGTCTGGTCGGAGGTGACCGTCACCACCCGGGATTCCGTGCTGGAGGGTTTGATCCTTCCCAGGACGGAGACGGCCGATCCCTACCACCTGGTCCTCAAGCTCCCAACTGGATACAACATCGGGATCCACCACGAGAACGTGAAGAACATCGTGGTGAAGGGCCGCAGGGAGGCCCACTACAAGATCCCGGAGAAGGAATTCCCCGTGAGCCCGGACAAGCCCAACGTGGTGCTTCTGGGAACGGGGGGGACCATCGCCTCCAGGCTGGACTACCGGACGGGGGCGGTGATCCCGGCCTTCTCTCCCGGGGAACTCTACGGGGCCGTGCCCGAGCTTGCGGACATCTGCAACCTGACCACCAAGAAGATCTTCGGGATCTTCTCCGAGGACATGTGCTCGGATCACTGGAAGCCCCTGGCCCAGGAGGTGGCCCGGGTCATCGAGAAGGGGGCCGACGGCGTGGTGATCGGGCACGGGACGGACACCATGCACCACACCGCCTCGGTGCTCTCCTTCATGCTCCAGGACCTGCCCGTTCCGGTGGTGATGGTGGGCTCCCAGAGGTCCAGCGACCGGCCTTCCTCGGACGCGGCCATCAATCTCATCAGCGCGGTCTACGCCGCGGGCCACGGCCCAATCGCGGAGGTGATGATCTGCATGTTCGGGCCCACCTCGGACCAGTACAACCTTCTCCACCGCGGGACCCGGGTCCGGAAGATGCACTCCTCCTACAGGTCCACTTTCCGCACCCTCGGGGCGGTGCCCTTGGCCATGGTGGAGCACGGGAAGGTGACCATCCTGGACAAGAGCTACAGGCCGAGGGACCGGTCCAGGAAGCTGAAGCTGGACACCAGGTTCGAGGACAAGGTCACGCTTCTCTACTTCTATCCGAACATGCAGCCCGACATCGTGGACGCCCTGGTGGACCTGGGATACAAGGGGATCGTCATCGCAGGTACTGGGCTGGGCCACGTGAACCGGAAGCTCAATCCTTCGCTGAAGCGTGCCATCGACAAGGGGGTGCACGTCTGCATGACCGTGCAGACCTTGTGGGGATACGCCCAGATGTATGTCTACGACACGGGCCGGGACCTTTTGGAGCTGGGGGTGATCCCCTGCGCCAACATGCTCCCCGAGACGGCCTTCAGCAAGCTGAGCTGGGTGCTGGGCCATACGGACGACCCGGACCAGGTCCGGGAGGAGATGACCACCCCCATCGCCGGGGAGATCACCCCCAGGGAGCCCCCCAACGGCTACCTGGTCTTCCAGGGGGGCGTCCCGGAAGTGCAGGAATTCATCAAACGCATACCAAAGTAGGGGCCGCCGGAGGCGCCGTCTTCGGCACCGAACGTCGGCCCGGGGTGGGGCCGGGAATTTGGAATCATCCCGCCGCATGGGGGCATGTAGGGGCCGCCGGAGGCGCCGTCTTCGGCGC
>CAYQBW010000082.1:0-8521 GCA_964415725.1 uncultured Planctomycetia bacterium | reverse complement strand
TTCCATGGGTGGGCCTGGGAATGGGCTTTCGCATTGTGGCGTATCGCCTGCTCCAAAGCGGGATTCGCGCCGCCCGGGTGGAAACCGACATCTATGGTCCAACCTCTTCCCAAAAAAAGTTCCTCCTGCGGGCCGTTCTTCCTTCCTTCCATGAAGTGACCCTTAAAGGCAAGGTCCGCGCTCCCCGTGGCGGACCCCTGGAAGAGGCGCCTCTCTCCTGGAGGCTCGTCACCTCCAGGGCGGGCATTTCAAAATCCGTGGAAGGCCGCCTCCGGACCGGGCCGCGGGGGGATTTCTCCTGCCCCCTGGCCCAAGGCTCCCTCACTTCCGGGAAGGTCTATTTCCAAGTGGCGGAAATCGGGAGATTCTCCCCCAGGAGAGGGCCTTACCTCCCTCTTCCCCCGGGGAAAAACGGAACGGTGGACCTGGGGGACATCTCCCTAGAAGAAAACACCCTTTTGGCGTCCGGCGTCGTGGTGGGGGACCGGGGCGAGCCGATCGAGGACGCCTGCGTCCTGGCCTACCGGCAAAGCGGAGGTCTCATTCCTCCCCCTCTGTCGAAGGAACCGCCTTTGAGTGTGGCCTATTCCGGAAAAGACGGGACCTTTGCCCTCTACTCGAGCCACACTGCCGGAAAAATCGTCCTGGACGTGAAGAAGGAAAATTGGCTCCAGGAAGAAGAACCTCTCGTGGCCGCCGGGACAAAAGACGTCAAGATCCGCCTTTTCGGAACCGGATCCCTGGAGGGAACCGTCCTGGCCCCACCTGGGATCCCTCTATCAGGATTCCATGTTTTCATCCATGGAACGGCAGGGGAACCCGGCACGTCGGCAATAAAGAAACCTCCGCTCCGGGAAGAGGTGGATGAACAAGGAAGATTCCGATTCTCCAAACTCATCCCCGGAAAGTACGAAATGTCGGTGGTCTTTCATAGACCCTGCAGGCTCTACGAATCCATTTTGATCTCATGGATCCGGGATATCCAGGTGCCACGGGGAGGAAGGTGCCTGGATCCCAGGGTCCGCGTCATCGACGCCAGGAAAAAGATCATGTCCTTTCGGCTCCAGCTGGAATCCCCCCTTGGGCCGGGCCTCTTCCAGGCCAGCCTTCGCTTCGGCAGGAACTTGAAGAAGAGAGCCGTCTTTTTCTCCGGCGACAAGATCATCCTCCCCGCCGAGGAAGCCGGGCCCGCCCGGGTGGAATGCCCGGGCTTCCTCCCGAAAAAGATCGTTCTTCCCCCGGCCTCCTCCAAGATCCATCTCCAGCCCGTCTACAAGCTCCACTTCGTCTCCACTGGTGATTCCCGCCTTCCCAAGCCACCCGAGTACCTGGGAATCCACCTGGAGCCCCTGGATTCAACCACCCGGTCGAACTCTCCCTTTCTCCCTTACTATCCATGCTATTTATTCCGGAACGGAAAGGACCTCTACGCGTCGGCCTCCCGCCCCGGCCGGTACCGGATCATGTGGCTCCTAGTAGATACTCCCGATCTTTTTTCCTCCTCGGGATCGTTTCCTATCATCCCCTTCCCCCGAAAGGATTCCCCCATCATCGAGGTAAAGGACACCAAGAAAATCCAGACCTTTCAGATCCGCCTTCCCAAATGGCCCCCGAAACCCTCCAAGAAGAAGCACCGTTGACCTCCTCAGAACCCGTGAGCAGGCAGGGCAGGGAAAGGCCCACCGGACCCGGGCCTCGAGTGCCGCGCCTGAGATGGACTTGACTAAACCACAGGACTTGACCCACCAGTCAAGTTGGTATATTTAGTCATGCGTAAAGATTCCCCCAAAATACCAAGCCCTCCGCCAGGTCACGAAGGTCCTGGCCGATCTTCTTGGCCTTCCGCCTTCGGAGGCAAAGATCCAGATCCACGAGGACCGGCCCCAAGAAGGGGCCCTCCTTTCCTTCCCGGGTCTGACTTTCCAAGTCTTCTGGAAAGCATCGGGGGCCGCGGGTCCAGTCTCGGCGGCTCTGCGTGAAGCAAAGGAAAAAGCCCTCACGTTGGCAGGTCCCGCGATCCCCCTGGTTTCCGTGCCTTTCATGGGGCCCGTAGGGCGGAAACTCTGTGAAGAAGCACGTGTCGGCTGGCTCGACCTGAGCGGCAACGCCAGGATCCTTGCTCCCGGTATTCGGATCTTGACCGACGGACGGCCCAATCGTTTCAAACGTCCCGGAAGGCCGGCAAGCATTTTCGCCCCCAAGAGCGCCCGTATCGTTCGATGGCTCCTCATGCACCCCAAACGTCCTATGGCCCAGCGTGAGATCGCGCGGGCGACCGGAATGGACGAGGGTTTCACGAGCCGGATTGTGGCCAGGCTCCTGAAAGAAGGTTGGGTGAACCGCGGGACCGACAAAAAGATCCGGGTCCCTGACCCGGGCCTTCTCCTCGAGGCTTGGAGGGAAGCCTACGATTTCGGACAACACGAGAGGATCCAAGGCCATGTACCCTCCCGGACGGGGAGTGACCTTTTGCGCCGGGCGGCGGACGTATTCAAAAGCCGGGGAGTTCAATACGCCGCCACCGGCCTTGGGGCTGCCTGGCTTTTGGTCCAAGTCGGGGGGTTCCGGACCGTGACATTTTTCCTGGAGAAACTTCCTGACCCGATCTTGTTGGAATCCATCAATTTTCGCGAGGAAAGGCGCGGCGCCAACCTGTGGCTCGTCGTTCCCAAGGACGAAGGGGTCTTCCACGGGGCCGCGGACCGCGGAGAAATCCACTGCGTCCATCCTGTTCAGGCTTATATCGACCTCAAGGCCCACCCGGAGAGGGCGGACGAGGCGGCCCGGGAAATTCGCCGAAGGATCCTGGAATAAAATTGCCCGATAAACCTGACTCAGCCATGGGTTATTCCAAAGGTAGCCTTGCCCTCGTGCGGGCGACCTGCCTTTACGTGGCGACAAAACTTGGGGACCTTATGGATGAACTGGTAGTCGTAGGCGGCCTGGTCCCCTCCCTTTTGATCGACCAAAAGAACAAGAACCGGGAAGCCGAACTTCATGCCGGTACCATGGACCTGGACCTTGGCATTTCACTCACAATCCTCGGAGAGGGGAGATACAGAGCCCTGACGAACAGACTACGGAAGGCGGGCTTTTCACCAGATAAAAACGAAGCCGGCAATCCAACCCTCCAGCGGTGGATCTTTCGCGACGTCACTGTGGACTTCCTGATGCAACCAACATTACAAAGTGACAGGGGAGGAAGGCTTCGTTACATCGAGCCCGATTTCGCGGCCCTCATAGCACCTGGCCTACACCTTGCCTTTCAGGACCTACAACCCGTCATACTTTCAGGGAAAACGGTACTGGGGGAAAAGGCGAAGCATAGGATCTGGGTTTGCGGCCCAGGAGCTTTCATTATTCTCAAGGCATTGGCCTTCGACCTGCGCGGGAAAAACAAGGATGCTTACGATTTATTCTATATGGTGCGAAATTATGGATCAAATTTGGATGATGTGGCACCCCGGTTGAAGCCCCTCCTTGGGGACAAATCCGCAAAGAATGCCATCGGGATTCTGAAACGGGATTTTTTGGACCATGATGGACTTGGTCCCCGCCGTGTCGCGGAATTCATGGCCGGAGGGCCGGACGAGGCCCTTCAAGCCGACGTGGTAGGGTTTATCGGAAACCTTTTGAATTTATTACCCTGAATAACATCTATCTCCTTTCCCTCCACCGCGATTAAAACCGGATTCATCACCGGGATTGTATTACTTCTCACGGTTTCTCCCCCTGGAAGCGGGTGGAGGCGGAGACCCAGAAACGCCCGCCCAGGCGGGCGACGAGACGGGCGCGGCCGGTCCTCTCGAGTTGGGAGAGTGTCTCCTGGACGCGGTTTGGGGCATATCGCTCCAGGGCGGCGCGAAGCTCCTCCTCCTTCATGGGATGGCGCTGGATCACGTCCAGAATCGCCTCGACCAGGCTCTTCCCGCCGGAGAGGTCGAAATTCGCCGGATCGTAGAGGGAGAGGACCCGGGCGGCCCCGCCCAGGATCTCCCGGGCCAGTTCCACCTTCTCCCTGGACGCCGGCCTCACCCACTCCTCCGAGGGCGGCCGGTCGGGGACGAGGAGGTGGACCTGGTCGGGGCCGATCTCCTCCAGCCGCCGGGCCAGGGACTCCAGGGCTTCCCGGGAGTCGTTGAGCCCCTCCATCAACATGACCTCCACCCAGAGCCTCCCGGCGTATTCCTCCCGGAAGGCCCTGAGCCCTTCCAGGTGCCTCTCGAAGGTGCACTCGGGATGGTGCCTGTGGATCCTTTTGTGGAGGGCCGCCTCGCCGGCATCCAGGGAAGGCAGGACCGCGTCCGCCTCGAGGAGGTCCGCCCGGACCTCGGGCAAATAAAGCAGGGAGCCGTTGGTGATCACCGCCAGGGGCCGGGAGGAGATCTCCTTGAGCCCCCGGACCAACCTTCCCATTCCGGAATTCAGGGTGGGCTCTCCCGAGCCCAGGATGGTGACCCAGTCCATGGATTCCCGTCCTTTTTCGGCCACCACCCGGCGGGCCTCCTCCAGGATGGCCTCGACGGGGACGTATTCTCTGCGCTCCACGGTGAGGCTGGTGGTGCGCCCGAGCTGGCAGTAGACGCAACTCCAGGTGCAGGTCTTCAAGGGGACCGGATCGACCCCGAGGGAGCGGCCGAGCCGCCGGGAAGGGACGGGGCCGAAGACATGGGCCATCTCAAAGCCCTTTCTTATCCGCCCCTGCCGGGGGGCCGGGAGAAAAAAAACTGGCAGGCCCGGCTGGACTCGAACCAGCAACATCCTGAGCCAAAGTCAGGTGCTCTGCCAATTGAACTACGGGCCTACCAAGTCCCAGGAGGCACAAGTCTATCCCCCGGCCCGTCCCTGGCAAGAGGAGGGGAATGGGCGCCCCCTTTCCCTCCAAGAAAACAAGCCCGGGGCGGGAAGGTGCCCTCCCGTCCCCGGGCTTGGAGATTGCCGGCCGGCCGGGTTACTTGGCGACTTCGGTGGGTTCCAGGCCGCAACGCCTGCGGAGCTTGGCCCACTCCTCGTCGACCCAGGCCTGGAGCTTTTCCAGGAGTTCCTTGTTCTCCTCCTTGAAGAGGTGCTTGTAACGGCCCTGGGGCTTGAGCCAGTCCGTCAAGGGGACGGGCTTCTTGGGCTCGTAGTTGAGCTTGTATTGGCCGTTCTCCACCTCGTAGAGGGGCCAGAACTTGCACTCCACGGCGATCCGGGCCAGTTCCATGCCGAGCTGGGTGTCGAAGTGCCAGCCCACAGGGCAGGGCATGAGCACGTTGAGAAAGGCCGGACCATCCACGGCCAGGGCCTTGCGCACCTTGTTCGCCAGGTCCCGCCAGTGGAAGGGCGTGCTCTGGGCCACGTAGGGGATGTTGTGGGCCACCATGATGGAGGTGAGATCCTTCCGGTTCTGCTCCTTCCCCTTCTTGACCGTCCCCACAGGCGTGGTGGAAGTCTGGGCCGCGAAGGGAGTGGCTCCGGAACGCTGGATCCCGGTGTTCATGTAGGCCTCGTTGTCGTAGCAGACATACAGCATGTTGTGGCCCCGCTCCATGGCACCCGAAAGAGCCTGGAGGCCGATGTCGTAGGTCCCGCCGTCGCCGCCGAAGGCGATGAAGTGGACTTTCTTGTCCTTGGGGTAGTCCCCCCGTTTCTGGAGGGCCCGGTAGGCCGTCTCGACGCCGGACGTGACGGAAGCCGCGTTTTCGAAGGCCACGTGGATGTAAGGGTTCTTCCACGACGTGTAGGGGAAGATCGTGGTCACCACTTCCATGCATCCCGTGGCAAAGCCCACCACCGTATCCTCGCCGGCGTTGAGCATGACCTGGCGCAGGATGTTGGCGCCCGTGCACCCGCCGCAGGCGCGGTGCCCCGAGGCAAGGAGGTCTTTCTTTCCCGCAAGTTCCTGAAGATTGATCGCCATCTCTATATTCCTCCTCTCCTCAGATTCTCACGCCGAGGAGGTTCACGGTCTTCTCCAGCTTTTCGCCCTTGGCCGCCCGGTCCAGGGCGCCGAAGACGGTCCCGATCTGGTCCAGGTCGCAGTCTCTGCCGCCGAGCCCGTAGATCCAGTTGTAGACCGGCGGGGCGCCCTCGACGCCGTAGAGGGCGGAACGGATTTCGTTGAAGACGGGCCCGCCGAAGCCGCCGAAGGAGGCGGACCTATCCATGACCCCCACGGCCTTCTTGCCCTTGAGGGCCTCCACGAGCCGGTCCTTGGGGAAGGGCCGGAAGACCCGGAGCTTCAAAAGCCCCGCCTTGATTCCGTCAGCCCGCATCTGGTCCACCACGTCCTTGGCCGTCCCGGCCGTGGAGCCCAGGACCACGACGGCCACCTCCGCGTCGTCCAGCTGGTAGCCCTCGAAGAAATCATAGGTCCGCCCGGAAAGGGCGCTGTATTCCTTGAAGACCGATTCGATGACGGGCACGGCCTTCTCGTGGGCCTCGATCTCGCCGACCTTGTGCTCGAAGTAGTAGTCCGTGAGATCCAGGGGGCCCACCGTGTAGGGCTTTTCCGTGTCCAGGAGCCTCCGCAGGGGCTTGTAAGGGCCCACGAACTTCCAGGCCTCGTCATCGGGAAGGGTGTAGATGGACTCGGCCGTGTGGCTGATGATGAACCCGTCGTAGCAGACCATCACGGGGAGCTGGACGTCCGGGTGCTCGCCGATCCGGAAAGCCATCAAGGCCGAATCGTAGGCCTCCTGGGCGCCCTCGCAGTAGATCTGGATCCACCCCGAATCCCGGCCCCCCATGGAGTCGGAGTGATCGTTGTGGATGTTGATGTTCCCCGAGAGGGCCCGGTTCACCAGGGCCATGACGATGGGGAGCCTGAGAGAGGCCGCCACGAATACGATCTCCCACATGAGGGCGAACCCGGCCGAGGAGGTGGCCGTGATGGTCCTCGCCCCGGCGGCCTGGGAGCCCACGGCGGCGGACATGGCGGAGTGCTCGCTCTCCACCAGGATCATCTCCGTGTCCACGTCGCCGTTGGCCACGAACTCGGCGAACTTGTGCATCATCTCCGTCTGGGGAGTGATCGGGAAGGCCGAGGCCACGTGGGGCCGGGCCTGCTTGAAGGCCGTGGCCACCGCCTCGTTCCCCGTCAGCGCGACAAAATGCTGCTCCATGGCAACTTGTTCCTTTCCGGCAAAAACGTCGGGACGAGAAGTCACTTCTCCTCCCGTTCCATCACCAGCGCCTTGTTCCCCTTCTTGCCCGGGCAGTGGAAGGCGCAGATCCCACAACCCTTGCAGTGGTCATACTGGATGCCGTCCATCCGCCACTTCCCCGACTCGTCCTGCACGATCCGGATCGAGCTGTCGGGGCAGTAGATCCAGCAGAACAGGCAGTGGATGCAGTTGTCCTTGTTCCAGACCGGCCGCTGTTCGCGCCAGTCGCCTGTCTTGAACTCCTGGCTGTTTCCGGGCTCGGTGATGATCCCGCCCGGCGCCAGCTCGTGGGCTTTTTTGAGCGTCATACCGTCTTCAACTCCTCGTAGGCGCGTTTCACCGCGCGCAGGTTCCCGTCGATTACCTTCTGGCTGAACTTCTTCCCGAACTTGTGCTGTAATACCTTCTCGACCGTATCCATATCCAGGATCCCCGAGGCCTTGACCAGGGCCCCCACCATGGGGGTGTTGGGGATGGGCCGGCCGAACTCCTCCACGGCGATCCCCGTGGCGTCCACCGCCCCGAAGAGCTTGCCCTCCACGCCGAGTTCCTTCTTGATCTCCTCCGGGGAGAGGGTGGTGTTCACAAGAAAGATCGTGTCCTTGGTCGTGCCCTGGGTCACCCCCGCCGAGGGGGAGTCCAGGAGGGTCGGGTCCAGGACGATCACGATGTCCGGGCTGGCGATGCTGCAGTGCCTGCGAATGGGCTTTTCCGAGATCCGGGTATAGCCCCGCACGGGTGCGCCCCGCCTTTCGGGCCCATACTCGGGAAAGCCCTGGCTGTGCTTGCCCGCCTCCATCACGGCCTCGGCCAGAAAGGTCGCCGCCGTCTTGGCGCCCTGGCCTCCGCGGCCGTGCCAGCGGATCTCCAACGTATCCTTGGCCATGGTTCCTCCATCCACACTCGATGCCATTCGCCACCTCACGTCTTCTTCCCGGGTCCATTCCCGGGGCGCACCCCCACCGGGACGCGCCTTTGCCGCACTTCGAACGCTCCCCGGCCCGGGGCCTTTCCTACTATCTCCCCAGTTCCTCTTTCAATTTCATTCCTCTCCGGATTTCCCCAGGAAGGCCCGGGCGGCCAGCCCGGCCGACCGGGCGGCGCTCTCCAATGTGGCGGGAAGGCCCGTGGCGATCCAGTCTCCCGCCAGAAAAAGGCCTTTCACCGCTGTGACCGGCCCGGGCCGGAGCCCTTCCACGCCGGCGGGCTGGTGGAGAAGAGCCTTCTTCCATCTCAGGGAAAGGGCCCCTTCCGGCGCCGCTCCAGCTCCCACGCCCAGAAGAAGCTCCTTTGCCAGGGAAAGAGCCGCCTCGGCCGTCCTCTCCCTCTCCCCGGGCCGGGCCGGAGTGGCCAAAAAGGCCCAGGGCCTTTTC
>CAYQBW010000081.1:0-8525 GCA_964415725.1 uncultured Planctomycetia bacterium | reverse complement strand
GTCCGGGCCAAGGACAAGGAAAAAAGGAAGGCTCTCCTCCGCCGGGCTCTCGAAAACCTGAAGAAAAGCTACGCCCTGAAAAAGGACCCCAAGGTCGCCGCCCGGATCCGCCTCATCCAAAAAAACCCATAACCCCCGGCGGCGGGATGATTCGGATTTCCCGGAACCACCCGACCCGATGTCCCATCCGGTCTCGATGGGAACGTAGGGGACGCCCGAGGGACGGCGCGCCGCGCCGTCCCGACGGTCGTCCCGCGATTTGGCCCCCAATCCCCGATCCGGTAGAATCCCTCCCGCCGGAGGATTCCAGAAAAGGCCGGGAGAAGAGAAAGGCGCCTCCCCCATGAAACCCGAAGAAGAAGTCGAACTCCTGCTCAACGAGGGCATCCCTTTCGCCCTGGAGATGCTCGACAAGTACGGGGAGTTCTACCCCTTCGCCCTGGCCCTGGACGCCCGGGGCGCCCCCCTCCAGGTCCAGATCGACCCGGGCGAACAACGCCCCGAGAGCACCCAGGTCATGGCCCTCCTCCAGGAAGCCATGGAAAAGGGCGCCGCATCGGGGGATTACAAGGCCACGGCCCTGGTGGTGGACGTGACCCTCCAGGGCGGTGAAGGGGGCGAGTCCACCGACGCCATCCAGGTGGGCCTGGAGCACAGTTCCGGGTATTGCGTCAACGTATTCCTTCCCTACGGCAAGGACGAGAAGGGGGAGTTCACCTTCGGCGAACTCCTGGCCTCCCCCCGGGAGGGGACGGTCTTCTCCTCTCCTCCCCAGCCGGAGGCGTAAAGGCCCGCCAGGGCTCTCACGCCTCCTGGAACTGCAGGTCGTGGAGGCGCCGGTAGAGCCCGTCCCGGGCCAGGAGGTCCTCGTGGGTGCCCTGCTCCACGAGGCGCCCCTGGTCCAGGACGAGGATCCAATCGGCGCCGCGCACCGTGGAGAGCCTGTGGGCGATGACGAAACTGGTCTTTCCCCGCATCAGGTTGTCCAAGGCCTCCTGCAAGGCCCTTTCCGACTCCGAATCCAGGGAGCTGGTGGCCTCGTCCAGTAAAAGGATGGAGGCCTTCTTCAGAATGGCCCGCGCCACGGTGATCCTCTGGAGCTGTCCCCCCGAGAGCCGGGCGCCCCTCTCGCCCACCACGGTCTGGTAGCCCTCGGGAAGCTGGGAGATGAACTCGTGGATCTGGGCGGCCTTGGCGGCCTCGATCACCTCCTCCTCCGTGGCATCCGGCCGGGCGTAACGGATGTTCTCCAGGATGGTGGTGTTGAAGAGAAAGGGCTCCTGGCTCACGAGCGCGATCTTGGCCCTGTAGGAGTCCAGGTCGATCCTGGTCAGCGGAATCCCGTCCACCAGGATCCTCCCCTCCGTGGGATCGTAGAACCGGGCGATCAGGTCCATCAGGGTGGTCTTCCCCGCGCCGGAAGGGCCCACCACGGCGGTCATCCTCCCGGCGGGGGCCTTGAAGCTCACGTCTTGCAGGACCAGCTCCTTCTCGTAGGCGAAGGACACGCCCTCGAACTCCACGTCCCCCCGGATCCGGTCCACCTTGACCGCGTCGGGGGCGTTGGTGACCTCCGGCCTGAGGGAGAGCATCTCGTGGATCCTTTCCGTGGCGGCCAGGGATTCCATGATGATCGTATAGGAACGGGTCACCCTCTTGACGTGGGTATAGGACGTGGTCAGCGCCAGGGTGAGGATCGCCATGTCCCCGGGGTCCATGAAACGGCTGGAGGGATCCACCGAGTACCAGCCCAGGACCAGGATCAGGACGGCGAAAGCCCCCTGGTAGAGGAGGCTCATGGTCCCGTGGGAAGCCGCCTTGGCCCGGATCATGGTCATGTAGCGCTTGAGGAAACGCTCGTTGATCTCCCGGAAGGCTTCGATCTCCCTCTCCTCGGCCTGGAAGGCCTGGACCGTCCGGATCCCGCCGAACATCTGGGACATGGACTCGATGGAATCGGCCATGGCCTCCAGGCTCTTCCCCGATCCCTTCCGGACGCGGCGGCCGAACCGGTAAATGGGGATGGCCATGACGGGCAGGGCCATGATCACCAGGAGGGCCATCCAGACGCTGTGGAGGGCGATGGCGGCCAGGGCGAAATTCCCGAGCAACTGGAGGGGCTCGAGAAGCATGTTCTCGAAGACGAGGGAAAAGGTGCGGAGCGTCACGGCCGTGTCGTTGGCCACCCGGGAAATCAGGTCCCCCAGTTTGCGCCGGGCAAAAAATCCCAGGCCCAGCTTGAGGAGGTGGGCCGCCAGGTCGGTACGCAAATCCACCACCACCCGAAGGGCCAGGTAGTGGGAGAGCTTGAAGTAGAAATACATGCTCAACCCGCCCACCACGGCCAGCAGGACCGCCAGGATGCCGACGGCCAGAAGAGTGTCCCGCTTGGCCTGGATGCGCGCCTTGGGGGTGTCCAGGTTTTTCGGTTGCTCCACGCCGATGAGGCGGAGCACGCGCCCCTCGGCTTCGTCCAGGAATTTCAGCTTTCCCCCGCCGATCCCGATTCCCCGGCCTTCGCCCACCACCACCTTCTGGATCACCTGGCCCACAAGGACCAGGGGCGCCTTGGCGCTGAAAGCGGTCACCACGCCGAGCACCAGGACGAGCCCCACGACCCACCGGACCCGCCAGCCGTAGCGGGCGATGAGGCTCACCATCCTCCGGAGCTGGGCGAGCCGCTCTCCCCTGGGTGGCTTCTTACCGCTCAAGAGCGTTTCCCTTCACCCAGAACCTGCACCAGGAAACGGCGCGTCCGGGGACGATTGTCGAAATCGAGAAGCACGATCTGCTGCCAGGTCCCCAGGACCAGGCCCTCCGGACCGAAGGGCACGGCCAGAGAAGGCCCGATCAAGGCAGCCCGGACGTGGGAGAAGCCGTTCCCGTCCCCCCATCTCCGGTCGTGAGCGTAAGGGATCTTCTCGGGAGCCATCCTTTCGATGGCCTTCTTCAGGTCCTCCAGCACCCCCTCCTCGTACTCGATGGTCGTCACCCCGGCGGTGGCACCGGGCACCATCACCGTGGCCAGGCCGCGCTCGAAACCGCTCTCCTCCACGGCCTCCATCACCTGGGGGGTCACGTCGTGGATGTCGCAGAACCCCTCCGTCCGGAGGGAGCATTTCTTGGTGTGGACCTTCATGGGGGGTTTCAGTCCAGGTCGAAAGGATTGGGCGGGCGCTCCGGGTTCTTTTCCCGGGCCGCCTTCCTGCGGGCCTCCTCGAAGAGGGCGTTCAGCCGGTCCTTCTCCTTCTCCGAGTCCTCCAGGGCGTGCCGGAACTTCTCCTCCCGCTTCCTGCTCTCCTCCTCGGTCAACTCCACCAGGTCTTCCAGGCCCTGGACCTTCTTTCCCCCGGGCCTCTCCACCAGGGTCACCTTGCGGGTCACGAAGTTGATGTGGAACTTCGCCCCGCAACACTCGCATTTGTAGATGATCGTGTCCCTTGCCATGGGCCCTCCTGGTGGGAGGGATTCTCGGCCCCCCGCCCGTCCCCGTCAACCTCGAGGCCGCCCGCCGGGCCGGGGACAAAGGGCCTTCCCCCCGGCTCTACCTCCTGGTCGAGGCGTAGCGGGGTTTGGGCAGGGGATGGGCCTCCCATTCCCGGACCTCCTTGGAGAGGACCTCCACGGCCTTGGTGAGCTGGCGGTCCGTCTCGACGCGGGTCTCTTCGCCCGGGTTCATCCAGAGGATGGAATCGGGCTTCGCCCCGTTGAGTTCCATGTCCTCCCCGTCCTTCACCAGGAACCATCCCCGTCCCGGGGTCCGGATGATTCCCACGTCCAGGACCATGGCCGCCCCCGTAGAGATCACCCCTCCCGCCGTGGGGACTCCCACCAGGGCCCCCCTTTTCAGGGTCTTGATGGCGTGGGAGAAAATCTCGGCGTTGGAGAAGCTGTTCTGGTTGCAAAGCACGACGATGGGCTTGTTCCAGCGGGCGTAGACGATCCGGTCTCTGGGGTATCCGGGCTTTCCGCCCCTGGGGACGGTGATGGCGTGGACCGGCTGGCAGAGCGCCGTGAGAAGCCGGTCGGCGGTATTTCCTCCCCCGTTGTTCCGGACGTCGATGATCAAGCCCTCCTTGCCCCGGCCCGCCTCGTAGAGGGCGGCCTGGAACTTCTCGAAGCTCGGCATGTTCATGGCCTCCACCAGGAGGTAGCCCAGCTTCCCGCCGGAAAGCTTCTCCACCCGGGCGAGCCTCTCTTTCAGAAGTTCCCGGAAAAGCAGGCCCCGGACCTTCTCGTAGGTCACGGGAAGGAGGGAGACCTTGCGGGCCTTGCCCGAAGGATCGCGCACGTCCATGAGGAAAGGGCGCCTCTCGGGCCGGTTGAAGACCCGCGTCAGGTCCACGGACCGGTCCACGGGTACGCCGTCCACGGCCAGGACCAGATCGCCGGGCTCGAGGCGGGACTCCTTCCGGGCCGCCGGGCCGCCGGGGATCACCTTCTTCACCTTTAGACCCGGCCCAGGGTATTTCAGATCCCAGATCACGCCCGGGTGCCATGTGATCTCCCGGAAATTCCGGGAGGCGGAGAGGGACGGGGAAGGCGTCCCGCGGCGTCTCCGGAAGAGCCGGTTCATCCCGCCCCCGCTCATCATGTAGAAGCCCAGGTGGGAGCCGTTGAGTTCGCCCAGCATGAGGTCCACCAGGTCCTGGAACTCCCTCGGGCCCAGGCAGGAGGAAGCGACGGGCTCGTATTTTCTCCGGATCTCGTCCCAGTTCCGGTTGTTCATGCGCGGGTCGTACCACTGGTCCCGCATGATCCTCCACGCCTCGTCGAAGGCGCAGGTCATCTTCTCCCGGAGGTCCGTGACCACGGGAACGGTGAATCTGTAGGTCGTGAACCTGGAAGGCGGCGCGAATCTGGCGGGGGACCCGGCGGCGAGCCAGCCGAAACACCGGGCCTTGGGGAGCCAGACCGGGTCGGAACCCGTCACGCTTCCCACCTTCCTGGGGGATCCTCCCCCCCGGCCGCCCGTATTCACGGCGTAGAGCCCGCTCCCCGCGTCCAGGCGGGCCCGGAAAAAGAGCGTCCTGGAGTCAGGCCCCCAGAAGGGACTGGATTCCGTTCCCCCGGGAATCCGGATCCTGTGGATCCTTTCGGTGAGCCCCTTGAAGTCGATCTCCACCCGGACGCCGCCCTGGGACCGGGCGGGCCGGGAGGCAGGGCCCCTGCGCCGCCTCTTCCCGGAGGCCCGGGCCTTCCCGGGAGAGGAGGCGGGTGGAGCCCCGGCCTTCTTTCCCGCCGCCTTGGGTCCTGCCGAGCCCGGGCCCTTGCCGCCCATGACCTTCAGGGCCTCCTCCAGTTTGCGATCTCTGGTATTTTTCTCCTCGTCCGACTTCCGCAGGTAGACCCAGCAAAGTTCGGCCTCGTCCTCCCAGCGGTGGGTCACCCAGGCGATCTTCCGCCCGTCGGGCGACCAGGCGGGCGAATAGTCCGGGTTGGGGTGGCGGGAGACGTTCACGGGCCGTCCCTTTCCGAAAAGCGGAAGGACCCAGACGTTTCGCCAGTATCCGCCGTCCGCGTCCGGCCTGGAGTAGACCATCCACCTGCCGTCGGGGGCCCACCTGTAGTCGGGAGGGCTCCAGGAGGCCAGGACCCGGCGGGCGTTTCCGCCGTCCCGGTTCATCACCCAGAGATCCCCGTTGCCCTTGATGAAGGCCACTCTCTCCCCTTTGGGCCCGGCCTGGAGATCGTGCTCCCGGGCCCCGTCGAAGGTGAGCCGCCTCAGCTCGAACTTCCTGCCTAGCCACCACCACTTCGATGGATCGGCGGGCCTGGCCTCCCAGACGTCCCAGTTCCCGCCCTCCATGCTGGTAAACAGAAGGGATTTCCCGTCCGGCATGAAGAGCACTTCACCCTCGGGGGCCGCCGTCCGGGTCACCCGGACCGGCTCGCGCAGAACCGTGTCCATGACCCAGACGTCGCCACCCGCCACGAAGGCGATTTGTTTTCCGTCAGCAGTAAACGACGCGCTCGCCGCCCGGCGGACCATCTTCCTGGAGATAGGATCGATCGAAGGGTCCCCCGAGGCGTAGAGTTCCAGGGGGCGCACCGTCCCGGAGGAAAGATCCAGGACGTAGAAATCGAAGAGCCTCCGGAAGACCACCGTCTTTCCGTCGGCGGACACCGCCGGGGACTGGACCCCGTCGTCCACGAGCCTGGTGACCCGGACTTCCCTTCCCCCGGCCAGGTCCCGCTTGTAGAGGTTGAAGGTTCCGTCCTTCTGGTTTACGTAGAGAAAGCTCTTGCCCCCGGGCAGGAACCGGGGATACCGGCATCCGCCCGGGTCCCAGGCGGCCTTCCGGAAAGATCCTTCCAGGAAGTCGTAGACCCAGACCTGGGAGGCCTGGGAACCCCTGTAGCCCTTGCGCCACCAGGCCGGGCCCTCGCGGGTGAAGAGGAGCTTCCTGCCGTCGGGGGAGAAATCCGCCCAGCTGTTCACGTAGGTGTCGAAAAGAAGCCTCTCCGGGCCCCGCTTCCCCGCGGGAACGCGGAAAAACCTTCTCGTATACCGGGCCTCGCCGGTCTGGTCCCTCCGCCCCACCACCAGGACCTCCTCCCCCGAAGGAAACCAGGCCACCGGAAGGGAGCCCTCCGAGTTGAAAGTAATTCTCCTGGGGGGTCCGCCCGAGGCGTCCATCACCCAGGTCTGGAGGCCCCCCTCGCGGTCGCTGGCGAAGGCGATCCTCTTTCCGTCGGGGGAGACGATAGGCCGGAAATCCCGGGCCGGGTTGGTGGTGAGCCGCTCCGCCCCTCCCCCCGCGAGGGGAGCCTTCCAGATGTCCCCGCGCCAGGAGAAATAGAGGGTCTTTCCGCCGGGGGAGAGAGAGGGATCGTGGGGAAGACGAATCCGCTCCGCCCCACCTGGGACCCCGGCGAAGGCGTAAAGAGAGAGGAGGGGAAACAGGGCGAGGGCCGGCAGCAGTCGGGTACGCACGGAAGGGACCTCCAAAGACAAGGGCGGGCCCGTATCGATGCGAGACGGGCCGGAAAGGAAGAAGGAATTTTCGATCCGCCTACAAACTGGGCTTGTGCCCCCGCGGGGTCAAGCTAGAGGAATGTGAGATCCCATTCTCTCAGAGCTTCCGGAGCACCAGGCCGGCCACCACCCGGAGGGTCTCTTTCCCCGAGCCCACGTTCACTCCCTCGCCCAGAATCCGGAAGCGGCCGTCCACGGGGAAATCCCCGGAAAGCCTCCCCCACCGGAAATCCACCCGCTCCAGGGGACCGTTTTCCCGGGCCCCCGTCTCCACCCTCTCGGGACGGCTCCCCCAGGAATGGAAGATCTCCACCCGGGCCCGGTCCCCGTGGACCGCGACCCTTCCCGTGAGCCCGGAAAAGAAGGTCCCCAGCTCGGGGACGAGAAGAGCCGCCTTCTGGGCCACGCTGGAAGAATACCCTTTTACGTATTGAAACTCCCCGCCCGAGACGAAGATCCCCTCCCTTCCGGCGAGAACGGGAAAGGAGGTCTCCCGGAGGATCCGCCCCCTCTGGAAGACTTCCTCCGGCGCGAGCCCTTCCGCGTCGGCGAGAGGCATGGCCTTGAGAAGGATCCGCACGCCGCAGGTCCACGCCGGGGGAACCCCGATCTCCGCCGAAAGGGCGCCCCACGAGGCGGAAACCCAGGTGGGACCGGCCAGCAAGGCCCCCGAGGGAAAAAGTGTCCGCGCGTCCAGGCCCGCCCCGGAGAGGAAGAGCTTGAACTTGTCCTGGTCCTGGGGAGGGCCCTGGTCCACCTTTTCCGCCGAGGACCAGCCCCCTTCCTGGTCGCTCCCCGGCAGGGGAGGCACGGGAAGACCCAGGCCCCTGTGCCAGGGGAGGAAGGCGGGCCCCAAAAAGACCACCCTCTCCCCGGGAAGGGGAAGATCCTCCACCCGAAGGGCCAGGAGGTGGCCCTTTCCTTCCCGGCCCACCCTGAAGAGGAGGGCCCCGCCCCTGGGGACGGCGCCGCTTGCAGCGCCCAGAAAGAAGTCCGCCCGCCCGGCTTCGACCCAGGGGGCCCTGGGCAGGCCGATCTCCACGGTCCGGAAATCCAGGTTCCAGCCCCGCCGCGCGTCCACGAAGAGGGCCGCTTTCCCGCCGGGCAGAAGGGCCGCCCTCAGCCGGACGACGTATCCGGTTTTTGGATACTCCGGCGCCGGGTAGGTGATCTTGGACTTGGACGCCACCTCGGACTGGAAGGTCCGGATCTGGGTCCTGGCCTGGAGGCGCATCCCCACGCAGGCTCCGCCCCCGGGGACCTGGAAGGAGAACCGGGCCAGGACCTTGCCGAACCGGCCCGCCTCCAGGCCCTTCCAGAGACTGTCCGCCTCGCCGGGTCCCAGGACCGGATCCTGCCAGGGAAGATCCGCCCCCCCCGTCTCGAACCAGACGCCCCGGAGGGTCACGTATTTCCCCAGGGTCCGGGCCAGGAGGTCCGCCAGGCTCCCCGCCCGGTCCACCGCCTTGGGCGGCCCTTGGAGGAAGAAGACTCCATCCCCCCGGGCCGACAGGCTCCCCTTGTCCCCCAGGGCCTCCCCCAGGAG
>CAYQBW010000080.1:0-8535 GCA_964415725.1 uncultured Planctomycetia bacterium | reverse complement strand
GCCCCCCAGGTGGGCCCCCACGCTGATCCCGCCTCCCATGTGGGCCACCACCAGCCTTGCCTCCCCGTAGGGCTTGCCCAGGCGCTTCGCCGCCGCCCTGGCCATGGCCTTGTGGTTCAAGGCGTGGAAGATGCTCCGCCTGGGGATGTCCTCGAGCCCGGAGAGGCGGGCCTCGGGGACGAGTTCGTCCACCACCACGGGATCCACGATGAAGGCGGGGATCCCGGCGGGTTCGGCGATGCTGTGGGCGATGACGGCGCCGAGATTGGAGGCGTGCTCGCCGTGCTCGCCGGCCCTCAGCTCGGAGAGCATCTTTTCGTTCACCCTGTAGGTGCCGCCCACGATGGGCTTCAAGAGTCCGCCCCGCCCCACGACGGCGTCCAGGTCCTTGGGGCCGAAGCCCGTGGCTTCCAGGAAGGAGAGGACCTTCTCCCTGCGCATCTCGAACTGCTCGATCAGGTGCTTGAAGGGGGCGAGTTCCTCGACGGAGTGGGAGATGGATTCCTTGGCGAGGGCTTCCTCCCCCCGGAAGAGGCCCGTCTTGGTCGAGGTCGAGCCGGGGTTGACGGCCAGGATGAGAGGATCTTCCCGGGTTTCTCCGTCCATCAGAGCTTTCCTTTCCCCGCGAAGGGAATGAGGCGGTCGGGGATGACTTTTCCCTTCCAGACGTAGACGGCCCGGCGCAAGGATTCGTTGCTTTCCAGGGCGGAAAGGCCCTCTCCGGAGCCTAGGGCGTGGAGAAAGGGGGTGAGGGCGGTGCAGAGGGCGCGGGAGGCGGTCCTGGGCACGGTGGCGGAGATATTGGGCACGCAGTAGTGGGTGACGCCGTATTCCTGGAAGACCGGCTCCTGGTGGGAAGTGACCCGGCTCGTGGCCACCCCGCCTCCCTGGTCGATGGAGGCGTCGATGATCACTGATCCCGGCTTCATGGCCTGGACCATTTCCTTGGTCACAATGGGCAGGGAGGGACTCTTGAGGAGGTTGGCGGCGCAGACCAGGACGTCGGCGTAACGGGCCACTCTCTTGAGGGTGAGGGGGCTCGACTGGATGGTGTTGACCCTGTAGTGGAGAAGCTTCTCGGCCTCCCTCAGGCGGTCCAGGTCGTAGTCCAGCAGGTCCACCTGGGCTCCCGCACCGAGAAAGCCTTCCGTGGCCCTGAGCCCCAGGGTGCCGGCCCCGATGATGGCCACGTTGGCCGGGGGCTGGCCGGTCATTCCCGCGAGAAGAAGGCCCCGGCCTCCCTCCTTGGCCTGGAGATACCATGCCGCGATATGGGGGAGCATGGCTCCGGCGATTTCGCTGATGAGGGTGAAGACCGGGCAGGATCCGGAAGGGGAGGCGAGAAGTTCCATGGCCACCGCCGTGGCCCCCGTCTCCGCGACTCCCTTGGCAAGCTCCTTTTCATCCAAGCCGTATTGGAGAAGGGAGATGACCGCCTGGTCGGGCCTCAGGAGCTTGAGGAGCCTTTCGCCCGGGGGCGCCACCCGCAGAACCACCTGGGAGCGGCGCACCACTTCCTCGAAGGAGTGGAGGATGCGGGCCCCTTCCTTGGCGAATTCCTCGTCCTGGAAGCCGCTGCCCTCTTCGCCCAGGCCCGCTTCCACGTAAACCTGGTGGCCCGCCTGGAGCAGGGCGCCCACCCCGCAGGGGCAGAGGGCGGTTCGGAACTCCCGGAAGCCGGAGCTCTGGAAACCGGTGTTGTGGGTCAGTCCGAAGATCATGGCTGATACTTCCGTTTTTTCTCCTTTTTCCCTCCCTCCACCAGCGGAACGCGCCGGGGGGGCGGGGAATTGCCGTGCCCGGGGCGGAAACGTGCATCCCCGCCGCCTGCCGGGTAAAATGCCCGGTCCGTTCGGTTTTTGTTTTGGAGGGAATCCATGGATCCGCTCTTTCTCCGGACCCGGGTCGGGTCCTTCGAGGTGAACCTGCTCCAGGACGGCTTCTACCGGCTGGACGGGGGCGCCATGTTCGGGGTGGTGCCCAAGGTGGTCTGGGAGAAGCGCTACCCCGCGGACGAACTGAACAGAATCCGGCTGGGCCTGGATTCCCTCCTGGTGCGCACGCCGGGCGCCCTGGTGCTGATCGAGGCGGGGATCGGTGCCGCCCTGGGGGAGAAGGAGATCCAGATGTTCGCCGTGGAGCAGCCCCACCCCTTGCCGGGGCGGCTCCAGGCGGTGGGGGTGAAGCCCGAGGACATCGACCACGTGGTCCTCACCCATCTCAACTTCGATCACATCGGCCACTGCACCCGCAGGCTCCCCGACGGGACCTTCGTTCCCACCTTCCCCAGGGCCCGCTACCACGTGCAGAAAGAAGAGATGGATTTCGCCCTGGATCCCCCAAGGAGGCTCAGGGCCAGCTACCCCCTGGACGCCATCCGGCCCGTGGAGGAAGCGGGGCTCTGGGTCCTCCACGAGGGCCCCGCCGAGGTGGTCCCCGGGATCCGCCTGCTCCCCACGGGGGGGCACACCCCGGGCCACCAGGTGGTGCTGGTGGAGTCCGGCGGGGAAACCCTGGTTTTCTGGGGGGACCTGGTGCCCACGAGCCGGCACTTGGACCCGGGATACGGGATGGCCTACGATCTCTTTCCCTTGAGGGTTCTCGAGCAGCGGGGGGAGCTGGTGGGCCGGGGAGCCGACGAGGGCTGGATCCATACCTTCCCCCACGAGCCGGAAATGCACTTTCTCCGCGTCAAACGCGGAAAGAAGTATTTCGAGACCGAACCGATCGAACCCGCTTGACAAAAGAGAGGATCTCATGGATTTCCAGTTGAACGAACAGCAGGAGATGATCCGGGACATGGCCCGGAAGTTCGCCGACGAGCGGATCGCCCCCCTCGCGGACAAGACCGACAAGGAGCACCGGTTTCCGGCGGAGATCATCGAGGAGATGGGCGAGATGGGGCTCATGGGGGTGGCCGTTCCGGAGGAATACGGCGGAGCGGGGATGGGCTACGTGGAATACGTGCTCGCCATGGAGGAGATCAGCCGGGCCTGCGCTTCCACGGGGGTGATCATGTCGGTCAACAACTCCCTGGTCTGCGATCCCATCCTGAAGTTCGGCACGGAGGAACAGAAAAAGAAATACCTGGTTCCACTGGCCTCGGGGAAGAAGCTCGGGGCCTTTTCGCTCTCCGAGTCGGGCGCGGGCTCCGACGCGGCGGCCGTCTCCTGCCGGGCCAGGGAGGACGGGGATTCCTTTGTACTCAACGGCACCAAGCTCTGGTGCACCAACGGCAACGAGGCCGACGTGGTCATCCTCTTCGCCTCCACGGACCCGGACAAGGGAAGCCACGGAATTTCCGCCTTCCTGATCGAGAAGGGAACGCCCGGTTTCTCCGTGGGGAAGCTGGAAGACAAGCTCGGGATCCGGGGAACGTCGACGGCAGAGTTCGTTCTCGAAGATTGCCGCGTCCCCAAGGAGAACATGCTGGGCGAGCGTGGAAAGGGTTACAAGATCGCGCTGATCACCCTGGACGGGGGCAGGATCGGCATCGCCGCCCAGGCCCTGGGGATCGGCAAGGCCGCCCTGGACGCGGCCCGGAAGTTCGCCCAGGAGCGCCAGCAGTTCGGGAAGCCCATCTCCTCCTTCCAGGCCATCCAGTGGATGCTGGCGAACATGGCCACCGAGCTGGAATGCGCCAGGCTCCTCACCTACGAGGCGGCGAGCCTCAAGGACGCGGGCCAGCCGTTCACGATCTACTCGGCCATGTGCAAGCTCAAGGCCTCGGAGACGGCCTCCTTCTGCGCCAACAAGGCCCTCCAGATCCACGGGGGCTACGGCTACACGACGGATTATCCCGTGGAGCGGTATCTCCGGGACGCCAAGATCACCGAGATCTACGAGGGCACCAATGAGATCCAGAGGCTGGTGATCGCCACCCTGGTCTTGAAAGGATTGCACGGAAAAGGATGAGCGGGGAGCGATACAAGGCGAAGCACCACGTCCGGTTCGTGACGGCCGCGTCCCTCTTCGACGGGCACGACGCGGCCATCAACATCGTCCGCCGGGTCCTCCAGGACGCGGGGGCGGAGGTGATCCACCTGGGCCACAACCGCTCCGCCTCGGAGGTCCTGGAGGCGGCCGTCCAGGAGGACGTCCAGGCCGTGGCCGTGACCAGCTACCAGGGCGGACACATCCGGTATTTCAAGTACCTCGTGGACTTGTTCCGCCAGAAGGGATTGGGCCACGTGCGCGTCTTCGGGGGAGGCGGGGGGACGATCCTCCCGGCCGAGATCGAGGAACTCGAGGCATACGGGGTGGCGAAGATCTTCTCCCCCGAGGACGGCCGGGTGATGGGCTTCGAGGGGATGATCGACTACATGCTCCGGGAGTCGGACTTCTCCGTCCTGGACAAGGGCTGGTTCGACCCGAAGGCCCTGGCGGAAGGGGACGCGCCCGCCCTGGCCCGGGCCCTGACCGCCGTGGAGGAGGGGCTGGGGGAGAAGGCGGTGAGCGAAGTCCCCGGGCCCGCGCCGGGAAGTCCGGCGGCCCCGGTGATCGGGATCACCGGCACGGGAGGCGCGGGAAAGTCCTCGCTCGTGGACGAGATCGTCAACCGTTTCCTGCACCACTCCCCCAAGGGCAAGGTGGCCGTCCTGGCCATGGACCCCACCCGGAAGCGCTCCGGCGGCGCCCTCCTGGGGGACCGGATCCGGTTCAACTCCATGGACCCGGAAAGGGTCTTCTTCCGCTCCATGGCCACCCGCGGCGCGGGACGGGAAGTGACGGATTCGGCCGTCCACGCGGTGGAACTATTCCGCCGGGCCGGATACGATCTGATCCTGGTGGAGACCTCCGGGATCGGCCAGGGTGATTCGGCCGTGACCGAGCTGGCCGACCTGAGCCTTTACGTGATGACCTCGGAGTTCGGCGCGCCTTCCCAGCTCGAAAAGATCGAGATGCTCGACCAGGCCGACCTGGTGGCGATCAACAAGTTCGACAAGCCCGGGTCCCAGGACGCACTGAAACACGTGCGCAAACAGGTCCGGCGCAACATGAAGCTGTGGGAGGCCGCCGAGGAGGACCTTCCCGTGGTGGGAACGGTGGCGAGCCGCTTCCACGACAAGGGAGTCAACGAACTCTACCGCAGGATCCTGGAGATCCTGGAGAAGAAGACGGGTTTCAGGGTGGAAGAGCCCTTCCCCTTCGACACCGACTGGATCCACCAGCCCTCGGCGGCCTTGATTCCTCCCGAAAGGGTGAATTACCTGGGCGAGATCGCCCGCACGGTGAGGGATTACAAGAAGCGGGTCCGGGAGACGGCGGAGAAGGTCCGCCGCGTCCAGGTCCTGGAGGAGTCCGCCCGGCTCCTGGGCGGGGAAGAGGGTTCCCGGCTCCTGGAAAAGGCCCGCGGGGAATGGGAGGAGGTTCCCCTGGAGGCACGCAGGGCCGTCGAGGAGTGGCCGGAGCTCCGGAAGCAGTATTCGGGCAAGGTCTACAAGGCCAGGATCCGCGACAAGGAGGTGGAATACGAGCTCACCTCCACCACCCTTTCGGGGACCGAGGTGCCCAGGGTGGTCCTGCCTCCCGTGGAGGACAAGGCCGAAGTGGTGCGCTACCTCTTCCTCGAGGGCGTCCCGGGGAGGTTTCCTTATACGGCTGGTGTGTTTCCCCTGAAACGCAAGGACGAGGATCCCAAGCGGATGTTCGCGGGCGAGGGAGGGCCCAAGCGGACCAACAAGAGGTTTCACTTCCTCTGCCAGGGAGAGCGGGCCAAGCGGCTCTCCACGGCCTTCGATTCCCCCACCCTCTACGGCGAGGACCCGGACGAGCGTCCCGACATCTTCGGCAAGGTGGGCGAGAGCGGGGTCAGCATCTGCACCCTGGACGACATGAAGGACCTCTACGCGGGGTTCGACCTGTGCGATCCCTACACCTCGGTCTCCATGACCATCAACGGGCCCGCCCCCATCATGCTGGCCTTCTTCTTCAACACCGCCATCGACCAGCAGGTGGAGAAGTTCAAGGCCGAGAAGGGGCGGGAGCCCACGCCCGGGGAGCGGGAGGAGATCGAGGCCTATACCCTCTCCGTGGTGCGGGGGACGGTCCAGGCGGACATCCTCAAGGAGGACCAGGGACAGAACACCTGCATCTTCGCCGTGGACTTCGCCCTCAGGATGATGGGGGACATCCAGGAGTTTTTCATCGAGCACAACGTGCGGAACTTCTACTCGGTGAGCGTCAGCGGCTACCACATCGCCGAGGCCGGGGCCACGCCCATCACCCAGCTCGCCTTCACCCTGGCCAACGGGTTCACCCTGCTCGAATACTACCTGGCCCGGGGGATGGACGTGGACAAGTTCGCCCCCAACTTCTCCTTCTTCTTCTCCAGCGGGATGGACGCCGAATACACGGTGATCAACCGGGTGGCCCGCCGGATCTGGGCGGTGGCCCTCAAGGAGAAATACGGGGCCAACGCCAGGTCCCAGAAGCTCAAGACCCACATCCAGACTTCGGGACGCTCGCTGCACTCCCAGGAGATGGACTTCAACGACATCCGCACCACCCTCCAGGCCCTCCAGGCCCTTTGCGACCACTGCAACAGCCTGCACACCAACGCCTACGACGAGGCCATCACCACGCCCACGGAAGAGTCCGTGCGCCGGGCCATGGCCATCCAGCTCATCGCGCTCAAGGAATACGGCCTCACCAAAAACGAGAATCCCTGGCAGGGCAGCTACTTCTTCGAGTGGCTCACCGACGCGGTGGAAGAGGCGGTCCTCGAGGAATTCGAGAGGATCAACCAGCGGGGCGGCGTGCTCGGGGCCATGGAGCTCCAATACCAGCGCGGCAAGATCCAGGAAGAGTCCATGGATTACGAGAAGCGCAAGCAGAGCGGAGCCCTTCCCATCATCGGGGTCAACACCTTCGTAAACCCCAAGCTGAGCGGCCGGGCCGTGGTGCCCGAGGGCAAGGAGGTGGCCCGGGCCACGGACGAGGAAAAGCGGGACCAGCTCGAGAGGCTCCGGGCCTTCCAGGCCCGCCACGCCGGGGAGGCCGGCCCTGCCCTGGAGAGGCTCAAGAAAGTCGCCATGTCCGGGGAAAACATCTTCGCCGAGCTCATGAAGACCACCCGGGTGGCCTCCCTGGGCCAGATCACCCGGGCCCTCTACGAAGTGGGAGGCCGCTACAGGCGGAACATGTGACCGCCGGGCTCAGAGCCCCAGCTTGTTCTTCGCCCCGTTGGAGGTGACCAGGCCCAGGCCGTTGGCCTTCCTGTCCAGGAGGAGCCACTGGTGGTAGAAGATTCCTCCCACCATGGAAGGCATCTTGGGGATGTTCCACTGGAAGGAGGCCTTGCCGGTGACGCTCGTGAGGGCGGGAAGAGCGACCAGGGCCGAGCAGAGAATCCGGCACCCGGGCGCTCCCAGGGGAGTCAGATCGAAGGGAAGGGAGAGCCCGCCCCAGGTCTTGTTCTTGGTTCCGTTGAAGAGGATGGCCGCCGTCCCGGGGGCGGCGCCGGAGAGGGCGCATCTCTGGGGAAGGCCGAGCCACCCGTCGGAGAGGCGGATTTCGGGGCGCACGAAGGGAAAGGCCGTTTCCACCCCGAACCCGGTGACCATCCCGTATCCCCATTGACGGTACCCTGAGGATGAACTGCGGTAGAGGCCCACCAGGCTCGAGACCGGGTAGGGCCGGCTGTAGGACGCGTCTCCATCCATCCAGTAGTAGATGTAATGGTTCCACGAATTGGTCCCCACCAGGACTTCGACGAAAAAGTTGGGGGCCTTGGCCGGGTCGAACCGGAAGGGTTTTTCCAGGGGGATCTTGACGTCGAATCTCCGGGGATCGAAGGTTCCCGGAACGAGGTCGGGGAGGCTCACCATCTTCCTGGAAAACACCGTGACGGGAGGGAGCTTGGAGGAGTAGTTGTTGGCGAATGTGGAGTCCAGGGTGTCCGGGTCGTTGTTGGAGCCCCCCATCTTGATTTCCAGGTTGACCCAGCAGCCTTTCTGGACGTTCGGCTCGGTGCTGTCCATCCTCCAGCCGATCCACCTGGCGAGGAATCCGCCGGTCTGAGATCCCCGGTAGATCTGGAGAAAGCGGGTGTCCGTGTTCGCGAAGGGCGGGTCGATGTAGGTGTTTCCGGGGTCGTCCTTGCAGGAGGAGGGGACCACGAGGACCAGGCGTCCCGTCCCGGGACAGCCCTTGCCGAAGTAGGAGACCTCCGCCGACTGGGGGGCGCCGGCGGTGTTGGGGCCCGCGGCGAGGGTGTAGTCCAGGAAGAGGGTGGACATGGACCTGGCCTCGACCTGGATGGTGACGTTTCCCGTCTTGCGGGCCAGGAAGGTGACCTTTTCATAGAGGTTTCTGGGGCTGTCGGAACGGGCGAGGACCGCCTTTCCGTCCAGGACCTCCAGGGAGAGGTCCTCCCATGTGTTGGAAGAGAAGTTCACCCGGTCCCAGGCGAGGGTGACGGCGTAGGATTTCCCCGCCGTCACGGGAAATGTGTGCCTGGCCTTCCGGGCCGAGTAGGTCAGCCTGCCCTTGATGAGAGTGTTTCCCCCCCGCCCCAGGGCTGCTTCCACGGCC
>CAYQBW010000079.1:0-8625 GCA_964415725.1 uncultured Planctomycetia bacterium | reverse complement strand
GCGCGCGCCCTGGGAAGCGCCGGGAGGAAGGCCCGGTGGGGTCTCCTGGAGGTCCTGGGACTCCTGGGGGGGACGGAAGCGGGACGGGCTCTCAAACAGGTATTGGTCCAGCCCAGGTGGCGGGCCCGGAAGGGTTGTGTCTGCCTGGCGGCCCTGGGAATCCCCTTGGAGACCAAGCTGGAAGTGGAGGCCCTGGCGGACCTGGCCGGGACCGAGGGAGAGAGGATGGACTGGTTCCGGATTTGCGGGGTTCTGGGGCTTGCCCGCCCCTTCTCTGTGAGCCTGGACCTGCCCCGCCTTCCTTCCCGGGGCTGGCCGAGAGCCGGAACACCCCAGGAGAAGGCCGCCCTCCTTCTTTTCCTGGGCCGGAAAGGACCGGACGCCTATCTTTCCGATCTTCTGGCTCGTTTCTGGCCCGGCCGGCGCGATTCCTGGGGGAACCGGCTGGTCTCCAGGGCCTGTTGCCTGGCCGTGGCTTCCAAGAGGACGCCGGGCTGGAAGGGCCCCTTCCTTGCCTGGTTGGGATCCGGGAAGACCCGCCCCGAAGATCGCCGGGCCTTGGCCCTGGCTCTCGGGGCCCTGGGCGTCTCCCCCGGGAGCCCCTCTCTTCGCTTTCTTGCCTCCCCCCGGGAATGGGCCTGTTACTTTTCCCTGGCCTCCCTGGCGCCGGCGGGGAAAGAGTTCCAGGACCGCATCCAGGCCCGGCTGGACTTGCCTGGTCTCGACCCTTTTTTGAAAGGGGCCCTGGCCGGGGCTTTTGCCCGGAGCCTTCCCGACGACTCCTTGCTGGAGAAGGCTCCCTCCTTTCTGGGAGCCCCCTTGGTCCGGGATGTCCTGGTCCTTGAATTGGCCCGGCGGGTGCTTGGGGCCAAAAAGGGCGATTCTCTCCTGGAAAAGGCCGGGGCCCGGACCTGGGACCCGACCCATGGAACGGAGTCCTATCTCGTGGCGGCCCTGGCTTCCCGGGGGGCCCTCCCGGGCAGAGGACCTCTTCCCGTAGGGTGGAGCCTCTGGGCCAAGGCCGTGCGCGGCGAAGTCCCTCCCGGCGTGGCCTCCCGGGAAGTGGAAAAGGCCCTCCGCCGGCGGGGGGGCTGGCCGGGCCAGCTCCTGGAAGCCGCCCAGGAGGAGGCGGCCCGGGCGATCCTCTACGGGGCGAGCGAACTCTACCTGCAGAAGTATCCTTCCCGGGCTCCGGGGCGGGGCAAAGGGCCCCTTCCCCCCGGGGCGCCCACCAGGGATTCCCCTTTCTACGGGTGGCTCGATTCCTTCCTGGCCGTCCATCCGCTCTTCCAGAAAGGAAATCCGGCCAAGGGGAAGTGATCAGGCCACCCCGCCCCGGTCGGATTCGTCGGAGCGGAAGCTCTCCATGAGGCGGTCCGCCTGGGCCAGGCCTTCCATGGCGTCCCGGCCGTAACCGTCGGCTCCGATCTCCTCGGCGAAGGCCCGGGTCACCACCGCCCCGCCCACGAGGAAGCGCGCCGGAAGCCCCCTCTTCCTCGCCTCGGCGATCACCCGCTTCATTTCCACCATGGTCGTGGTCATCAAGGCCGAAAGGGCCACCAGGTGGGCTTCCTCCTTGAAGGCCCGGGAGAGGATGGTGTCCCGGTCCACGTTCTTTCCCAGGTCGATCACCTCGAAGCCGTGGTTTTCCAGGACCGCGGCCAGGATGTTCTTCCCGATGTCGTGGACGTCTCCCTTGACCGTGGCGAGGATGACCTTGCCCTTGGAGGAGCCCTCTTCTTTCGGGAGGAGGGGTTTCAGGACCTGGAAGGCCTTCTGCATGGTCTCCGCCGCCAGGATCACCTGGGGAAGGAAGAAGATCTTGTCGTTGAAGCGGCGGCCCACTTCCTCCATGGCGGGAACAAGGATCCGGGAGTTGATGTCCATGGGGTCCAACCCGGAATCCACCGCCCGGCGCACCAGGTCCTGGATCTTCTCCCGGTCCCCCTCGATGACGGCCCGCTCAAGGGCCTCCTCGAGGGAAACCTCCTTTTCCTCCCCGGCGGGAGCGGGGGCCTTCCGGGCGGGGGCGGGAGCCCCTCCGAAGAGGCGGATATACGTGGAGAACTGGGGATCCCTCTGGAGAAGGACGTTTCCCGCCGAGGCGGTCTCAACGAGGTTCCGGTCCAAAGGATTGAGAATGGCCCCGTCCAGGCCCGCCTCCATGGCCATGGCGAGGAAGGTCCGGTTCACCAGGTCCCTGCGGGGAAGGCCGAAGGAGACGTTGCTGAGCCCGAGCAGGGTCCGGACGTGGAACCGTTTCCGGATTTCCTGGATCGTGCGCATCGTGGCCCGGGCCTGGTCGGGGGCCGCGCTTACGGGGAGGCAGACGCAGTCGATGAAGAGGTCCCTGCGCGGGATCCCCGCTTCGTCGCAGGCGGCCACAATGGTTTCGGCGATCCGGATCCTCTCCTCCACGGTCTTGGGGACGCCCTTTTCGTCCACCAGGAGCCCCAGGACCGCGGCTCCCCACTTCCGGGCCAGGGGAAGGACCCGGAGGATCTTGTCCCTTTCGCCCGTGACGGAATTGATGAGACACTTGCCCGGCGCCTCGGCGAGCCCCGCCTCCAAGGCGGCGGGGTCGGCGGAATCGATGGAGAGGGGAGGGCCGGGGGCCACCTCCAGGACGGTGCGGACTGCCGCGGCCATGAGCCGCGCCTCCAGGTCCGCGTCGGCTCCGCCCACGCCCACGTTCACGTCCAGGACGTCCGCGCCGGCCTGGGCCTGGTCCGCCGCTTCCCGCCGGACCGTGGCCATGGAGCCCTCCTTCAGCTCGGCCCGGAATGCCTTGCGTCCCGATGGATTGATCCTCTCACCGATCAGGCGGAAGGGAAGCTCCCGCCCGAAGAGGATCGTCCTGGTTCCCGAGGCCAGGCGGGTGACGGGAAGGGGGTCGGGCCGTTCGGGGCGCATGCTCTTTACCACGGGCCGGATGGTGCGGATGTAGGTTTCGTCCGTTCCGCAACATCCCCCGATGATGGAGACCCCGCAGGAGACGAAGCCGGGGACGCAGTCCATCAGGTCCCGGGGGGACCCGGGGAAGACGGTCCGGTCCCCTTGCCGGACGGGAAGCCCGGCGTTCGGTTCCACCGAAAGGGGCTTTACGGCGTAGGGGGCCATCTCCTGGAAGAGTTCCAGGAGCTTGGCGGGACCCACGGAACAGTTGGCTCCGACTACGTCCACGTCCAGGGCCTCCACCACGGTGAGGGCCGTGAGGGCGTCCGTTCCGTAGAAGGTGCGGCCGTCCTCCTGGAAGGTGAGCTGGGCGATGACGGGGCCCTCGTAGTGGCGCCGGATGGCCTGGACGATGGCCTTCATCTCGCGGAGTTCGAAGACGGTCTCCACGATGAAGAGATCCGGGTCCATGGAGACCAGGGCCTCCACCTGCCGCTCGTAGTTGCGTCTCACCTCGTCGAAGGAGGTTTCCCCCAGGGGGGCGATGAGCTTTCCCGAAGGACCCAGGCCGGCGGCCACGAGGGTTCCCGGCCCCGCCGCTTCCCGGGCGAGGCGGACGGCCAGGCGGTTGATCTCCCTCATCCGGCCCGCCAGGTCGGGGTGGTCGGCCAGGCGCATGGGGGAAGCGCCGAAGGTGGCGGTGATGAGGATGTCCGCCCCGGCGTCCACGTAGGCCCGGTGGATGTCCCGGATCACGTCGGGCCGGGAGAGCATGAAGGCCTCGGGGGCCTCCCCCGGGGAGAGGCCCCGGGCCTGGAGCATGGTCCCCATGGCCCCGTCCAGGAGGAGCACTTCCTTGCGGAGGCGGCTCGCGAAGCTTTGCCGGGCGTAATTCATGGGAAATGGGGAGGGAGGAAAGTCTCGGGGGCAGGCTTTTCTCCCGGTTTTTTTTCTTTCTTCCAGGTGTTTTCGACTTCCCTCCCGGTCCCCCTGAAGGGGCGCCTGGTGCGAGAGGGGGGACTCGAACCCCCACATCCCTGGGGATACAGGATCCTAAGTCCTGTGCGTCTACCAGTTCCGCCACTCTCGCATCCCTGGAGAACCAGGGATTTTGGGACCCAGTGAGGGCCCGGACAAGCCCCTGGGAGGAGAAAGTTCCTTGCCCGCCGGCGGGAAGGAGAGGGAGACTCCTTCCCCGCGGGAAAGAGGGGAGGGAAGAGGGGAGGGCCCTTGCATGCCGAATCAGCCCCATGGCGGAGCCTACCTCTACCGGATCACCTTGACGGCCACCCTGGGAGGGCTCCTTTTCGGGTATGACACGGGTGTGATCTCGGGGGCCGAGATCTACCTGCGGAACTTCTTCCACCTGACCCCGGCCCAGGAGGGATGGGCCGTTGCCAGCGCGCTCGTGGGGTGCATCCTGGGCGCTCCCTTGGCCGCCCCGGTAAGCGAACGTTTCGGCAGGAGAAAGGCCCTGCTCGCCGCGGCCCTCTTCTTTTCCCTCTCCGCCGTGGGATCGGCGATCCCCTCCAATCTCGGGCAGTTTGCCTTGGCCCGGATCCTGGGCGGGGTGGCCGTGGGATGGGCCTCGATCCTCTGCCCCATGTATATCGCGGAGATCTCGCCTCCCAGGATGCGGGGCCGGCTGGTCTCGTGGAACCAGATGGCCATCATCTCGGGCTTCCTGGTGGTCTTCCTGGTGAACGCCTGGATCTCCCACATGAAGAGCGGGGAATGGAACCTTCAGACCGGGTGGCGCTGGATGTTCGGTTCCGAGACCCTGCCAGCGCTCCTTTTTTTCTTCCTTCTCTTTCTCGTCCCCGAGAGTCCCCGGTGGCTGGTCCGGGCCGGGCGGGAAGAAGAGGCCCTGGCCGTCCTGGAAAGAACGTCCCCCGGGGAGGACGTGGAAAAGGAGATGGCCGAGATCCGGGCCTCCCTCCGGCGAAAGTCCGCCGGCTGGAAGGATCTCCTTCTTCCGGGGATGGCGAAGATCCTCTGGATCGGCCTGGGGCTTTCGATCCTCCAGCAGTGGACCGGCATCAACACAATCATGTATTTCTCGCCAAGGATCTTCGAGAAGGCGGGGATCCCCAAGGAAGCGGCCATCCTCAGGACTGTTTTGGTCGGAGTGGTCCAGGTGTCCGCCACGCTGGTGGCGATCCGGTTCGTGGATCGGTGGGGGAGGAAACCCTTGATGCTGGCCGCCGCCGCCGGAATGGGGGCGTCCATGGCGTTTTTGGGGGGCGCCATGGTCCTGGGCGTGGGAGGATTCTGGGTGGTCCTCTTCGCCTTGGTCTACGTGGCCTTCTTCGGAGTGGCCATGGGGCCCGTGGTCTGGGTTCTCCTTTCAGAGATCTTTCCCAACCGTGTCCGGGACGCGGCCATGGCGGTCTGCGTGATGGCTCTCTGGATCGCCAATTTCCTGGTGACCCAGTTCTTTCCCCCCATGCTCGAGAAACTGGGGGGAGGGACCTTCTTCATCTATTCTTTCATGTGCCTGGTATGCTTTTTCTTCGTGAAGTCCCTGGTTCCCGAGACCAAGGGCAAGAGCCTGGAGGAAATCGAGGCTTTCTTCCTCCGGGAAGGGTGAATTTTCCGGGGAAGGGGCCTTGCAGGGTCTCTTTTTGAACCGTAAAAAGGCTGTTCAAGGAGGCCCGAGGTTCCCGGGGTGGAATGAAAACCCGCCCCCGCCCCGGAAACCTCCATCCGGTCGAGAGGACGTGAAGGTGAAAGTTCTTCTCGTTCACCCTTGGCGTCCCAGCGTCTACGAGGCCGCAGGAATCACGGTCCCGCCCACGGGGATGCTCTACCTGGCGGCGGTCCTCCGGAAAGGGGGCCACCAGGTGGTCTTCCAGGACCAGGTCCTCCCAGGCGAACCTTTGGAGCTGGACGGGGTGGGGCTGGTGGGAATCACCTGCTACGCGCCCACCTACAACCTGGCAGTCTCCCTTGCCCGGCAGGCCCGTGAGGCGGGGGTTCCCGTGGTCATGGGCGGCCCCCACGTGACCTTCACCTACGAGGAAGCCCTGGAGACGGGGGCCGTGGATTTCGTGGTCCGCGGCGAGGGGGAGGAGACCCTCCTTGAACTGGCCGATTTCCTTTCGGGGAAACGGAACGGCGGGCTCGGGGCCATCCCCGGGCTGGTGTGGCGCGACGGCAGGGAGGGGGGGATCGTGGTCAACCCGGACCGGCCGCCCCTGGAGGACCTGGATTCCCTTCCCTACCCGGCCCGGGAGCTGGTGGATTTCTCCCTCTACAGGACTCTTACGGTAGCAAAGAAACAGGCCGTTTCCATCGTGACCTCCCGGGGCTGTCCCTTCAGGTGCAGTTTCTGCGTGGTTCCCAACCTTCCCCAGAAAAGGTGGCGGGCCCGGTCGGTGGAGAGCGTGGTCGCCGAGATGGAGGCGGTCAGGGAGAGGTTCGGTTTCGAATCCTTCGTGTTCGTCGACGACAACCTGACGGTGGACACGGGGCGCCTGCGTGACTTCTGCGAGCGCATTCTCCGGAAAGCAGCTCCCTTCCGGTGGTGGTGCATGTCCAGGGCGGACACCCTGGTCAAGCACCCGGACCTGGTGGACCTGATGGGGCGGGCGGGATGCGTGACCGTATTCCTGGGCCTGGAGAGCGGGAGCGACCGGGTTCTCGCGGAATACGCCAAGAAGGAAGACGTGGAGACGGGAACGCGGGCCGTTCGGGCCCTGGAATCGCGTGGGATCGAGGCCCACGCCTCCTTCATCCTGGGGAGCCCGGGGGAGACCCGGGAGGACGTGGAAGCCACCATCGAGTACGCCCTGGCCCTGGACCCGGCGGTGGTGCAGTTCTCCATCCTGACCCCTTACCCCGGCACTCCCCTCTACGAGGTTCTCGAAGAGAAACTCCTTACCAGGAACTGGGACCTCTTCGACGCGGCTCACACGGTGTTCCGGCACGACAGGATCGATCCTGCCGAGCTGGACCGGCTATTGGTCAAGGCCTACAGGAAGTTCTACGCCAGGCCCGGAAGGTTGTGGAGGAACCTGCGGGAGCGGGGGGCGCTCAAGCGGGCCTTCCGGGTGATTCGTTTCCTTTCGTCGAATTGGGGGAGGTGAACCATGAATCGCGGAAACGGTGGAAACGGCGGAATCAAGGGATACCGGAGCTGGTCCAGGCCTTTTCTCAAGGCCGCCAGGATGGCCACGGCCTTTCCCTTCTCCAGGAGGATCCTTCTTTCCTGGGCGGAGAAAAAGCTTCTCCAGGTCATGGTTGAAAGGAACCCCGAAGTTCGTCCCAGGGAAGCCAAGCTCGAGTCCTACTACATGGTCCGGGCCGTGCTCAGGTCCATCGCCAGGACCCTGGAAAGCGGGGGATTCTCGGACCACGTCAAGGACGTGATCCTCCGCGTTTTCCTGAGGGACGTTCTCATGGGGGACGCCCCGAGGAGGAAGACCTACATCGAGAAATACGGCCTCGCGCCTCCCACCTTCCTGACGATCAGTCCTTACAAGGGTTGCAACCTCCGGTGCAAGGGGTGTTACGCCGCCTCCGAGGGAAGGCACGACAACACGCTGGAGTATTCGATCGTCCAGAAGATCCTGGACCAGGCCAAGGAGCTTTGGGGGTCCCGTTTCTTCGTGATCTCCGGCGGGGAGCCCCTTCTCTACAAGAGCGAGGGCAAGACCATCCTGGACCTCTTCGAGGCCAACCCCGACAGTTACTTCCTCATGTACACCAACGGGACCCTCATCGACGAGGAAACGGCCCGGAGGCTGGAACGGGCGGGAAACGCCACCCCGGCGATTTCGGTGGAGGGTTTCCGTGAGGAGACGGATGCCCGGAGGGGAAAGGGCGTTTTCGACAAGATCCTGGCGGCCGTGGATAGGTTGAGGTCGGCCGGCGTGCCCTACGGGTTCTCGGGAACCATCACCAGGGAGAACGCCGGGTGCTTCCTGGACGAAAAGCTCGTGCGCTACTACTTCCACGAGCTCGGAGGGGTCTACATGTGGCTCTTCCACTACATGCCCATCGGCCGGGACATCTCGGTGGACTTCCAGCCCACGCCCGAGCAGAGAAAGGCCCTCTTCCTCAAGCAGAGGGAGTGGATCCGTAAGGGGTATTTTCTCGTAGACTTCTGGAACGACGGGATCGTCACCGACGGGTGCATCTGCGCCGGCCGGCCCGGAGGTTACTTCTACATCGACTGGGACGGAAACGTCATGCCCTGCGTATTCATTCCTTACACGACGGTGAACATCAAGGATGTCTTCGCCGCCGGCGGCACGTTGAACGACGCCCTCCACGCCCCCTTCCTGAAGGACATGCGGTCCTGGCAGAGGGACTACAGTTACCTGAAGTCCTCGGTGCGTGAGATCGGAAACCAGATCACCTGTTGCCCGATCCGGGACCACCACGCGACCTTCCGGAAGATCCTGGAGAAGAACGGCGGCAGGCCCACCGACGAGAACGCCGCCCAGGCCCTCAGGGACCCGGAATACCTGCGGAAGATGAAGGAATACGACAGGAAGATGGCGGAGATCACCGACCCCATCTGGCAAAAAGAGTACCTGGAGGAGGAAGAAAAAGGGGCCCCCGAAAAACAGGCCGCCGCCGGGGCGTGACCCAGCCCTCCCCGCTTCCGGGAGGAACCGGGGACCCCCGATCCCTTCCGAGGAAGCCCTTTTTCTTTTTCTAAGAAATTTATTGCCTCCAGGCAGCCTTCTTCCTAGATAAGTAAGTGTTTACTTACCTAGGTGG
>CAYQBW010000078.1:3138-8639 GCA_964415725.1 uncultured Planctomycetia bacterium | reverse complement strand
GCCGGGGGAAAGCGGAGGATCTTCGAGGATCCGGGGGGAGGCGGGTAAGAGGCGGAGACGAGCCCGAGCAGGATGTCTCCCGCCGGGGTTACCGCCACGGGCCCCGAGGCCCCCTTGACCTGGACCAGCGGGTCCGCCGCCCCGGTCTTGGGGTCCACCAGGTAGACCGCGTTGGTCCCGAAGCTTCCTCCCGCCGGGGCGGAAACCAGGATCTCCCCCTTGGGGCCGAAAGCGCAATCGTAGTTGTATTTGAGAGTGGCGATCTTCCGGGAGTAGGGAAGGGGCCCGATCCCGATCTCGGTGATCGTGCCCTTGCTGGATTCTCCGAAGAGAAGGGCCGCCTTTCCGGGAACCTTGGCGATGAAGGACCCGTAGACCTTGGAGGATGTGGAGTAGACCTTGGTCCGGGCCGCGCCCTTGACATGGTAGAGGTCCGTTCCGTCGAAGTAGAAATAGCTTCCGTCCGGGAGGGCCTCCAGGCCGCCCAGGGACTTGGAGCCCGGGCAGAGGGTGGTTTTCCTGGCTCCGTAACCCGGGGAGGGCTGGGCCTTCGCCGGGGAGGCCGTGAACCAGGCGAAGGGAACAGAGAGACAGAGGGCGAGAAGGGATGCGCGCATGGCGGGCTCCTTTCCGGCACGTTTCCGCGCGTGCCAAATCGGGACAGTTGGATTTCCGCCGGAACACGACGCTCCGGCCGGCCGGTCTCTCCGGACCCCAGGCAGGTCTTCTGGCTCGCGGGTCGTCCTCGGGCCGCCCCTTCCCCCCGCCGTCGAGCAGGAGTGGGATCGCGCGGCCTTCGTCGCCGCTCACAGCTGCGCGTCAGCGCGGGATTCGCACCCGACTTCCCTGGCGCCAGGGGCCGTGAGAGAAAGGGAATCCTACGTGCCGGGCGGGTGCTGTCAACACGCCTCTTCCCGCTCGAAGAGGGCCAGGTGGAATTCCCGGAAGAAGGGGGCCTGGGCCAGGAAGAGGCGGGGCCGGAAGCCCTCTTTTCCCAGGAGGGCCTTCAGGCGGGAAGGAGAGGTGGAGAAGCGGCCCGTCTTCCTGCCCGTGACGGCGCAAAGGAGGCGCCTTCGGATTCCGTGCAGGCTCAAGGGGTGGAAGAAAGAGACCAGGATGCGCTTTTCCGCAACCCTGGCCATCTCCCGGAGGGCTTCCTCCTGGCCCCCGGGAGGGAGGTGGTGGAGAAAGCGGTGGCAAAGAAGAAGGGGAAAGGCCCTGTCCTTGAAAGGGAGGGCCTGGAGGCGGGCCCGGATTCCCCCGCCGGCGAGGCGGAGCATGGAGGGGGAGAAGTCCAGGCCGTAAGGACGGAATCCCATCTCCCGCAAGAGGCGGAGCATTCTTCCCTCGCCGCAGGGGGCGTCCAGGACGGCGCACCTTTCGAGTCCCTCCAGGGCCTTCCGGACCAGGCGGGCCTCGGCGGCCTTCCTGGAGGCGGAGCGTTTCCGGTAGGCCCGGGCCTTCTCCTCGTCGTAGAAACGCTGGGGGGGAATCGAATTCCGGGTCACCTCGTCCTCTCCTCCGGGCGCTTGCGCTTCTCCCTCTTCTCCCAGCGTTCCCCCCTCCGGGCGGTCTCTGCCAGGACGGCACGTTGGAATTCCCTCCCTCCCAATCCACCCAGGACGCCCCCTGCGAAACGGAGGGCGGAGAAGGGGTGGATGGTGTCCCTGGCGCCGGCCCAGAGACGTCCCAGCATCCCGGCCAGGCGGGGGCGGGTCCAGCGGCGTACCTTCCGGGCGTTGTGAAGGTCCAGGAGGACCAATCCCTCTCCCGGCGGGAGAAGGATGTGCTCCAGGGAAAGGTCGGGGAGGTAGATCCCCCCGCGGAGGAGCTTTTCCAGGAGGTCTTCCAGGTCCGAGGCCAGGGAGGCGGCCCGGCCGGGTTCTTTACGGAGCGCCTCTCCCAGGGTGGGGCCTTTTACCTCCACCGTAACCAGGAGGCTTCTTCGCTCGAAGGGCCCGAACCTCTCCTCGCCGTAGGCAGCCATTGGGACGGCCCGGAGGCCCGCTTCCTCCAGGAGGCGGGCGACCTTCACCTCCCGCTCCGCCTGGGAGAAGGCTTTTGGATGTGTAAGGAGGTTCCGGGCCAGGTCGTGGAAGCGGGGGCGGTGGAAGAACTTCACGAAGAAGACAGTCCCCCCCCGATCCACACGTTCCACGTGGCGAAGCCTGTTCTTGTCCGCCACTTCCCCCCGGAGGGTGTCCCAGGCCGAGGAGAAATCCCCCGGCAGGCCCTCGGGCGCCCCGGGCAGCGGGATCCATCGTTGCATGGACATTCCCTCCGTTGAAAACTACACCTTACCCTTCCCACGAAACCCAGCGGAGAGGCAATATGAACGACCAGGAACGGTTGGAGGCCGGCGAGACCGACTCCCAGGGCTACAGGCCCTTCGTGCCGCCCGGCAAAGTCATGGCCGAATTCACCCCCAAGGCCGTAGGGGTGGGCCTGGTCCTGGCGGTGGTCCTGGGGGCGGCCAACGCCTACCTGGGGATGAAGGTGGGCCTCACCGTGGCGGCCACCTTTCCGGCGGCCGTGGTGGCCATGGCCGTTCTCCGCCCCTTCAAGGGCACGGTCCTGGAGGAAAACATCGCCCGGACCGTGGCCAGCGTGGGCGAGGCCCTGGTTGCGGGGGCCATCTTCACCCTCCCCGCTTTTGTGATCGCCGGGGTGTGGAAGAAGCTCCAGTTCGTCGACTCGGCCCTGATCATGCTCGTGGGCGGGGTGATGGGGGTGCTCTTCGTGGCCCTTCTCCGGCGCACCATGGTGGAGGAAAAAGAGCTGGCCTTTCCGGAGTCCGTGGCCTGCGCCGAGGTGGTCAAGGCGGGCCAGCACGGCTCCACAGGAGCGGGTCTGCTCTTTGGGGCCATGGGCTTCAGCGCCCTCTGGGAGTTCGTGAAAAACGGCGCCGGCCTGAACCTGGTGAAAGAGCAGGTCTCCACCTGGCTCGCCTTTCCCCCGGCCAAGGTGGGCCTGGCGGGAAAATCGATTTCCTTGAAAGGGGGCATGGTTCTCTCCACCCCCTCGGCTTCTTCCGCCGTGGTGGGCGTGGGCTTCATCGTGGGGCCGAGGCTCGCCACCATCGCCTTCACGGGAGGGCTTTTCGCCTGGGGCATCCTGACCCCGCTTGGGAATTTCCTCTTGAGCAATACGTCGCCCCCCGCGGGAGGCGACGCCCTGATGAACTGGAGTTCCACGATCTGGGAAAACGTGATCCGCCCCTTCGCAGTGGGGGCCATGATCGTCAGCGCCTTCTGGACCCTCTGGGGCTTGCGGAAGTCCCTCGTCTCCGGCCTGGGCCGGAGCATCAAGGACGTGAAGGCCGCGGCCGCCGGGGGAGGGGAGGCGGTGCGGACCGAGAAGGACCTGGACATCCGGCTCATCGGGGGAGCCCTTTTCGTGCTGGCCGTGCCCCTGGTCATCCTCTACTGGTATTTCACCAAGGACCTGGCGGCCGCCCTGGTCCTGGGGGCGGTCATGATGGTGATCGGCTTCTTCTTCGTGGCCGTGGCGGGATACCTGGTGGGCCTGATCGGCTCTTCCAACAACCCCATCTCGGGACTCACCCTCTCTTCCTTGATTCTCGCCGCCCTTCTCATGCTGGCTCTCGGCGTGACCGGCTCGGGAGGGGTTCTCGCCGTGCTGGCCGTAGCGGGGGTGGTCTGCTGCGCCTGCGGGGTCGGGGGTGACATGATCCAGGACCTGAAGGTGGGGCACATCCTGGGAGGCACGCCCTGGCGCATGGAGATCGGCGAGATCCTGGGGGTGATCCTCGCGGCCATCGCCCTGGTGGTGCCCATCAGCCTTCTCATGACCCAATACAAGATCGGAAGCCCCCAGCTTCCCGCGCCCCAGGCGGGACTCATGGCCATGATGGCCAAGGGCATCGTGGGAGGGCAGATGGCCTGGTTTTTGGTGTTCACCGGGGCGGTCTTCGCCGTGACCCTGATCCTCATCGGCGCGCCGGCGCCCATGCTGATCGCCGTGGGCATGTATCTTCCCCTGGGGGCCACCTTCGCCATCTTCACGGGAGGCCTCATCCGGCTCGTCCTGGACTGGCTGGTGAAAAAGAAGGCCCCCGCCGGGGCGGTCCGGGCGGAGAACACGGGCATCCTTCTGGCCTCGGGGTTGGTGGCGGGCGAGGCTCTCACCGCTGTTGTCCTGGCGGCCTTGCTCATCATCCGGGCCCCCAAGCCCGGAGAACCCCAGGCCCTGGTGGGCTGGGGCGCGCCCTCGGGCGGATGGGGGCTGGTGATCTTCCCCGTGCTGGCCCTTCTTCTTATCCTGGTTCCCTATTTCAAGGGGCGGGCCGCCGCCTCGCGAGGAGGGGAGTGACGTGCTCAAGATCAGTTCCAGCGGAATCCGCGGGACCGTGGGCGGGCCCTTCACCACGGAGCTGGCCCTCTCCTTCGCCCAGGCCTTCGCCACCTACGCCGGGGGAGGGACCATCCTGGTGGGGCGTGACACCCGGCGCTCGGGGGAGATGTTCCGGTCCGCCGTCATCGCGGGTCTTCTCGGCGCGGGGGCCCGGGTGGTGGATCTCGGCATCTGTCCCACGCCCACCCTTCAGCTCGCCGTGAAGAAGAAGAGGGCCAAGGGGGGCGTGGCGATCACGGCGGGCCACAACGGGGAGGATTGGAACGCCCTCAAGTTCATCCGCCCCGACGGCATCTACCTGAACCAGAAGCAGGGCGAGGAACTCCTGGAGGTCTTCCACCAGGGGGACCTCAAGAAGGCCCGCTGGAACGGGATCCGTCCCGTGGAGAAGTGGGAGGGCGCCCTGGAAGCGCACAAGAAGGTCCTGGAGGACGCCTTCGACACGGCCGCCATCCGCAAGAGGGGGTTCCTTGTGGCCCTGGACTGCGGCAACGGGGCCTGCTCGGGGTTCACGCCGGGCTTGCTCGAGGAACTGGGCTGCAAAGTGGTGGCCTTCAATACCAAGAAGACCACACCCTTTCCCAGGGACCCCCATCCCCACCCGGGGAGCATGACGGCCCTTTCCGCCATCTGCAAGGCCGTGGGGGCGGACGTGGGGTTCGCCCACGACGCCGACGGGGAGAGGCTCGGGGTGGTGGATGAGAAGGGCGAGGCCCTGAGCGAGGAGATGACCTTGGCCCTTTGCGCCGAGGCCAGGTTTTCCAGGAACCCGGGGACGGTGGTCACCAACGTGTCCACTACCCGCGTCCTGGAGGAGATCGCCGCCCGCCACGGCTCCAGGGTGGTCCGGGTCCCCGTTGGCCAGGCCTTCGTCTCGGAAACGGTGGTGCGGATGGGCGCGGTTCTCGGCGGGGAGGGAAGCGGCGGGGTGGTCGTCCCCGAGGTGCTCCCGAGCCATGACAGCGCGGCCGCCCTTCTCCTTCTCCTGGAACACCTCGCCCTGGAGGGAGGGACCCTTTCCAGGCTCGCCTCCGGGATTCCGAAGCGCTACATGAAGAAGCAATCCCTCCCTCTTCCTCCCAGGCGGATCTACTCCTTTCTCAGGGCCCTGCGGCGGGACCTGGCGC
>CAYQBW010000078.1:0-3128 GCA_964415725.1 uncultured Planctomycetia bacterium | reverse complement strand
ATCCAATACGGAGCCTTCGCTCCGGGTGATCCTGGAGGCCGGGACGGAGAAGGGGCTCCTTCGGCTGGACCGGAGGGCCCAGAAGATCCTACGGGAAGGAGGGCTGGTCCTGTGAAACCCATCCGGACCTTGAAGATCAGCATCTCCGGCGTGCGCGGCGTGGTGGGGGACTCCCTCGGCCCCCTGCTCCTCAACCGGTTCGCCCAGGCCTTCGGCACTTACTCCCGGGGGGGGACCATCGTGGTGGGCCGGGACACCCGCACCACGGGCGAGATGGTGGCCCACGCCGTCCGCTCGGGGCTTCTCTCGGCGGGCTGCGAGGTGGTGGACGTAGGCGTCGTGCCCGTGCCCACGGTCCAGTTCTTCACGAGACGCACCACCGCCGCCGGGGGAATCGCGATTACGGCGAGCCATAATCCTGCCGAGTGGAACGCCCTCAAGTTCATCGGCCCCAAGGGTCTCTTCCTGGACCCCGCGGAAGCCCGGGAACTCCTGGACATCTACCACCAGGGGGACTACCAGAAGGTCTCCTGCCGGGAACTCCGGGCGGTGAGGAGGGACCCGGGCGCCCTGGACTACCATATCCGGAAGATCGTTGAGGTCCTCGGACCCCTTCCCGGGCCCTTCAAGGTCGCCGTGGATCCCTGCAACGGCGCGGCGTCCCTGGCTTCCCCCAAGCTGCTGAAGGCCCTGGGATGCGAAGTCGTGGCCATCCACGACACCCCGAACGGGCTCTTTCCCCGTTCCCCCGAGCCCCTTCCCGAAAACCTGGGCGCCTTGCGGAAGGCGGTGCGCGAGAGCGGGGCCGCCGTGGGCTTCGCCCAGGATGCCGACGCCGACAGGCTGGCCGTCCTGGACGAGAGGGGCGAGCCCCTGGGTGAGGATTACACCCTGGCCCTGGCCGCGGAGTTTCTCCTTCCGAGAAAGAAGGGCCCCTTCGTGATCAACCTCTCCACCTCCCGGGCCGCCGAGGAGACCGCCCAAAGGCACGGCTGCAGGGTCTACCGGACCCGGATCGGCGAGGTGAACGTCACCGACGCCATGGAGGCCCTGGGCGCCGTGCTCGGCGGCGAGGGCAACGGCGGCGTGATCTGGCCCAGGATCAACTTCTGCAGGGACAGCCTCACCGCCATGGCCTGCGTGCTCCACCTCATGGCCCGGGAGAAGAAGCCCCTCTCGGCGATCCACGCCTCCCTCCCCCAATGGCACACCATCAAGCGGAAACTCCCCCTTCCGGACGCCGATCCCGCCCTGCTCCTCCAGGCGCTGAAGGAAAACACCAAGGAAGAAGGAGCCTTCGACGAAACCGACGGCCTCAGGTTCGAGACCCCCGACTGGTGGTGGCACGTCCGCCCCTCCAACACCGAGCCCCTGCTCCGGCTCGTCGCCGAGGCCCGCACCGCCGGCCGGGCCCGGGCCCTGGCGAAACGGGTGGAGAAACAGATCGAGAGGCTCCTGGAATAAAGCCGGAGCTACCGGTCCGGCTGGTGTAAGCCGAAAGGCGTGCCTCATCGAAACGGCGGGGAAACCCGGTCTCTTGTCTCCCCGGGGGGGCAGCATGCTTTACGGGTGGAACCGGGCGAGAAAGAGGTTGCCCTTGACCAGGACGGTCTGGTTGGGTTCGCCCAGGCCGAAGGTGGCGGGGCTCTGGAAGGCCCCCGCGACCAGGGGGTGACCGCCGGGCGCAAGGGCCAGGCGGGTCGCGAAGTCGTCCCCGATTCCCCCCGCCCGGGCTGCCCAGAGGAACTTTCCGCCGGGGGTGAAGCAGGCGAGGAAGGCGTCCTTCTTTCCCGGTCCTCCCGTGGGATGGAGGAAATACCTGGCCTGGGACCGGGGAGGGGCGTAATCCTGCTTTTTGGGGGAATGGAAGGGAGAGCCGAAATCCATGGGCCTTTCGAAGTACCCCGCAAGGAAGACCTTCCGGACCTTGCCTTCCTTCACGTCCAGGGCCAGCGCGGTCCCCTCGTTGTCGCCCCCCCTGGAGGTGCAGATTTCGCAGAAAATGGGCTTGCCGCCGGGGGAAATCCTGGCGAGGAAGACATTGAACTCCCCGCTGGAGCATATGTCCCTCCTGGAATTCTCCCGGAGTTCTTCGAAGAACAGGACCTTGTGGTGGATCGCGCCGGTCAGCCAGAGGTCTCCGCCTGGACCGAGGACCAGGTCATTGGCCAGATCGTCCGTCACACCAATGGCGTGCCGGACCCACTTGAGCCCTCCTTGGCCGTGGAAACGGGCCAGGAAGATGTCGTACGCCCCGTTCTGGGAGGTCAGGGGAGGGTCCTTCGATTCATTGAAGCCCAGGCTCTTTTTGAAACTGCCCGCCACCACGGGGAGACCGCCGGGAAGGCAAACCATGCCTCCGAGCCGAATTCCTGCCGGGGAGAAAGCGGTGTTCCTGGCCCAGAGGAGCTTCCCTCCGCTGTCGAAGCGGGCCAGGAAGAGGGTGAAATATCGCGGGGATTCCAGGGAGACCCATCCTTTTCCAAGACCGATCCGGCCGCGGAAGACCCCGGCCAGGAAGAACCCCCTGTCCTTGCCCTGGACAACGGGCGCGTATTCGAGGGAAAGGAGCCCTTCTCCTTTTCCGAGAACCTTGGGCTTTCCCGCCGGCTTCCCCCCGGAAAGGAGAAAATCCTGGAGAAGAAGGGAGCATCCCATCCCGGCCCGAGGCTTGCTTCCGGCCTTTCGGCCGGGCGAGGCCGCGGGTCCGCCCAGGAAAAGAAGGCGCGCCCTCTTTCCCCCGAGGATTTCCATGCCCGCGACTCTCGGGGCGCATCCAAGGGGAATGGAGCGCGTCCAGAGGGGGGTGCCCAGGAGATTGAAGCGGGCCAGGAACACCCCGCTCTTCCCCTCCAGCCAGGACGCTCCGGCGGGATCGGAGAACCTTTTTCCCTTGGGGATGCAGCAGTTGGCTCCCCTGTAGTTCCCTGCAAGGAGGCAGCCTCCGTCAGGGAGGGCCCGGAGGGCTCCCGGCCACATCCCCTTCTTCCCGGGGCCCATGCCTGCTTCCACAGCCCATTCCAGGGAACCGGGAAGGGGAAGAATGCCAAGGGTGACCCTGAGGGTGTTGGAGAGGGCGGAGAAGCCGGGTGCCGGGCCGGCCTTCACCAGAAGGGCCCGGCAGCGGA
>CAYQBW010000077.1:0-8674 GCA_964415725.1 uncultured Planctomycetia bacterium | reverse complement strand
GGCGGAAGGGCCCGCCTCGGGCCCCCTTCTCGGGCCCCGGGCGGGCCCTTCCGCCAGGGGGCCACCTTCCGTCACTCCCAGAAAGATCCGCTCTACCTTCTCCATCGCCATCCCTCCGGAAAAATCCGGGCTCCGCGCCCCCCGGGATCAAGACCGCCCCGCCTGGGGACCGATGATTCACCCGGACGACTTTCCTGGACAGGGAGGGCCCGGGTTCTCCCCGGAATCAGCGCATGAGGACCAAAACCAAGGAAACCAAGGCCTTGACAGGGGATCCATTCTCCCTGTTCCCCGCTCTCCTCTCCATGAGGAACATCCGCAGGGTCCTGAAAAAACACGTTTCTCCCCCCCTCTCCCTCACGGTCCTCCATCAATTGCTCTCCCTGGACCCCTTGGCCCTGGTCCGGGGCCTTCGCCTAGCCAACTCCCCCCTCAGGAACCCGGGCCGCCCCGTGGAGACCATCAAGGATTGCATCCTCACCCTGGGAGGACGAGCCTGCGAGGCTCTCTTCGGGGGACCCGCCGTGGACGCCACGGGAACCCAGAGGGTGCGGCGGCTTTGGCTCTATTCCCTGGCCACGGCCCACGCGGCCGCCCTCCTGGCCCGGGAATCCGGCGATCTCTCCCCCGAGGAGGCCTACACGGCTGGGCTCATCCATGAATTGCCCCGCTTCCTGGACCTGCTCTACGTCTGCCGTGAGAGCGAAGGGATCCTCCCCCTGCAGGATCCGGCCCCGCTCTTCCCGGGCTGGAAACTCCCTCCCCGCCTCCAGGCTTTCGGGCGCAAAAAAAGGGAAGCCTCCAAGCCGGAGGACCCTTCCGGCGCCAAGCCCCCACTTTCCCCTCCCCAAGATCTCATCCAGGGAGCCCAACACCTGGCGGAGATGAGCGGGTTCCATCCCCCCGACTTCTCTCCCTCCGAGGAAAACCTCCTGGGCGCCCTCTACGAGACCCAGCCAGCCTTGGCCCATGCCGTCCGGGAAAGGGTGGAACAGTCCCTCTCCGGGCTTGGGCTGGGAATCAAGGACATCCTCAGGGACCCGCCCCTCCTCACCCCGGATCCTTCCGACCAGGTTCCCTTGGGTGGGGAACTCCCCTCCTACGACATCGGCAGGGCCTCCAATCTCCTCCTGGAATTCACACGCTGCGAAAGCCTCCAGACCGCCATCACCGTCCTTCTTGCGGCGGTCCGCAAGTATCTGGGCTTCGACCGGGCCTGGTTTCTGCGCTGGTCCGGCCCGGGAGGAAACGTCCGGTTCCGCCTGGCCCAGGACCTGACGCCCCACCCCGTCGCCCGGGACCAGGCGCCCCTTTCCAAGGAAGAAGCCGCCTGGATGGGAAACCTTGCCGAAAAGGGCCGTCCCGCCATCCTGGACCGGACCCTCTTCCCCGAGAGCGCCCTCCTGGAGATGGTGGGATCCGATTCGGCCGTCCTCGTCCCGGTGGCCGCCTCCGGCCCTTCCCACGGCTTCCTCATGGCCGACAAGGGGCTCCAGGGCCGGCCCGTGACCCGGGCCCGCCTGGAGGACCTGAAGGCGATTTGCGGAATGGCGGGCCTTCTCACCGAAAACCTCCTGGTCCAGCGGGTGGCCTGGCGCCACGGAACGGCGGCCAACATGGATCCCCTGACAGGGGTCTACAACAGGAGGGCGGGCCTGACCCGGCTGGCCCGTTACATGGAGAAATCCAAGCACACCGGGAAAGTCGTGACCCTGATCATGGCGGACGTGGACGACTTCAAGAAGGTCAACGACACCTGGGGCCACCAGGTGGGCGACCAGGTCCTGAAGGCCGTGGCCAGGGCGCTCCTGGACAGGTTCGACGACATCGGCGTAGTGAGCCGGATCGGGGGGGAGGAGTTCCTGGTGATCCTCCCGGAAAGGGCCCCCGAGGAGGTCATTCCCTACGTGGAAGAGGTGCGCCAGTCCGTGGAGAACGCCTCCGTTCCCCTGGAAGAGGGAAAAGAGGTGAGAGTGACCATCTCCCTCGGCGTCACCATCACCCACCCAACCCTGGACTCCCCGGACAAGGCCCTCCACAGGGCCGACCAGGCCCTCTACGCTTCCAAGCAAATGGGAAAGAACCGTTTCTCCGTGGATCCCGGGGACTGGGAGGAATGAACCAAAAGGGCGGGTCCGGGGCGGGGAAAGGGGTTGCCCCCGACCCGGGACCATGCCTTACTAAATCCATCGCTGGAACCATTCTCTTGGAGGAAACGCCTCTTGGAGACAGAAGAAGAGGATAGCGGCCCTCATCCCGCGGGCATGCCCGCCCTGCTCCTGTTGGCCGGCCCCGCCGGCCGGGAGTCCTCCCTCTGGGCCTTCCTGGTCCTGGCGGCGGGAATCCTCCTGGCCCTTTTCGGAGCCTACTTGCAGGCCTCCCTGGCCCGGGTCTCCCGTCCCAAGCTCTTCGGGCGGATCGAGGAGGAGGAAAAGAAAAGAAAGGTGGAAGCCCTCCTGGCGGACCCGGAGGAGCCGGCGGCCCTGGCCGCCCTGCTCAAGCTCCTGGGCCTGGCGGGGATCCTGGTGGGCTTCCTGGAGCTGGACGGCTCTTCTACAGCGAGCCTCTTCGCCTGGGGAACGGTCCTTTTCCTCCTGGCCTTCTTCCTCGTGGAGATCCTCCCGCTGGCCGTGGCCCGCCGGAGCCCGGAAGGATTGATCCTCTGGGCCCTGCCCGCCCTGTCCCCGGCCATGAACCTGCTGCGCCCCCTTCTCAGGCCCTTCCTCAAGGCCCGGGTGATCTTGCTTCGCGCCCTGGGGCTTCCTGCGGTGGAGGAACTCCCCGCCCAGGGCCTGGCCGAGGAGATCCTGGCCGCCGTGGAGGACCAGGAGACCCCCAAGCACCTGGACCCGGACGAGAAGGAGTGGATCGAGAACATCGTGGACTTCAAGGACATGACCGCCTCGGCGGTGATGACCCCGAGAACGGACATGGTCTGCCTGGAAGTCCAAACCCCCCTCTCCGAGGCCCTGGCCCTGGCCACCAAGGAAGGCCACTCCAGGCTGCCCGTCTACAAGGAGAGGCTCGACGTGATCGTGGGGATCTTCTACGTCAAGGACATCCTTCCCCACGTCCTCTCCAAGGAGGATTTCCCGGACGGGGTCCCCCTGGAGAAACTCATGCGGAAACCCTATTTCATCCCGGAAACCAAGAAGATCCCCGATCTCCTCCGGGAGTTCCGCGCCCGGCGCCTGCACATGGCTATCGTCCTGGACGAATACGGCGGGACGGCCGGGCTGGTGACGATCGAGGACATCCTGGAAGAGATCGTGGGCGAGATCGAGGACGAGTTCGACACCGGCGAGGAAGAGCCCTTCGAGATCCTTGAGAAGGGAAAAAAGGCGGACGTGGACGCCCGGGCCCACGTACGCGAGGTCAATGAAATTCTTGGAACCGAAATCCCGGAGGACGAGGACTACGAGACCATCGGGGGTTTCGTCTGCTCCATCCTTGGCAGGATCCCTTCCAAGGGCGAGACCTTCGAAAAGGACGGCCTCCGCTTCAAGATCCTCGAGGCCGGGGAGAGAAACGTGGGCAAACTCCGGATCGAGGTCCTGGAGAAGGAGCCCGACCACCAGGAACAGGGCGGTTGAAAGGCGCGAGTCCGCATTGGCCCGCATGACCACACCGGCGATCGTGATGCGCAAGCAGGATTTCCGGGAAACCAGCCTGCTGGTGTGGCTCTTCACACGGGAAGCGGGGAGGTTCACCGTCCTGGCCAAGGGCGCCTACCGGCCCCGCTCGCCCTTTCTGGGGGCCCTGGACCTCTTCATCCACCTGGAGGCGGACCTGGTCTTGAAGGCGGGCAGGGAGATCCAGGTCCTCGCGGGGGCCCGGGTGGAAAACGCCCACCGGGGCCTCTCCCGGCACCCTCTCCGGCTCGCCGGGGCTTCCTGCCTGGTGGAGGAAGCCCTCCGGGCCCTCCCGGAGGGAAGGAAGGATCCGGCCCTCTTCGACCTCCTGGCGGCGGGACTCATCCTGATGGAAAAGTTTCCCCTGGAGCGTATCCAGCTCGCCAGGCGGGCCTGGGAAACCCGCTTTCTCGACCTCCTGGGGCTGGGATTCTCCCTGGAGAGGTGCGCCGCCTGCGGGAGGCCCCTGCCCCCGGGAAAGGAAGAGTTCTTCTTCTCCCCGCTGGCGGGCGGATGCCTCTGCCCGGAGCACGCCCGGGGAAACAAGCCCCGGAAGGTGCACCGCGGGGTCCTGGCCTTGTTCCGGGCCTTCCGCACGGCCCGGGCCCCCCAGCTCGCGGTCCTTCCCGTGGCCCGGGAAGACTTCCAGGCCGCCTCGGAACTCCTGGACCAGGCCCTGGAAGACCGGCTGGAGACCCGCCTTCTCTCGGCGCCCGTGCTGGGCTCCCTCTCCCTTCGTTGAACTTCCCACCCCGAGAGCCCACAATCCCTCGAAGGTCCCTTTCCCCGGCCAGGATCGGCCCGGATTGTCCATGAATCGTCCGGGCAAGAGGTGTCCTCTATGTTTCCAGGTTCCAAGACCGGACCGGTCCCCTCCCCCGCCGCCGCGGCGGCGCTGGCGGCGGCCGCCCTCCTGGCGGGGTGCGCCGGGCCGCCGGTGGCCCTCCCCTCCAACCGGGCCGGCGAAATCCTGGTCCGCGCCGAACGGGCCCTGGAAGCGGGAAAGATCGAACGGGCCGGCCGGATCCTGGAGGCCCTGAAAAAGCGCAAGCTCGCCCCCCGGGACGAGGAGAAATACCTCTTTCTCCAGGCCCGATACCACTACCGCCGGGGGGAGCCCTGGAAGGCATTCCTGAAGCTGGAGGCCTTGGCTTCACGGTTTCCCGTCACCAGCTACGCGCCCCAGGCGGCCTGGATGGAGTTCCAGATCGGGAAGTATCTCCTTCACGCCCGCGGAGGTTTCCTGGGGATCTTTTCCCAGAAGTCCTACGGAATCCGGGTCCTCAAGCACCTGGTGATCAACTGGCCCCAGCAGGTGGAGCCGGGCAACCCCAAGAACGTCCTGGCCGACGACGCCGAGGCCCTTCTCGGGGAGGACCTCTGGAAAAACCGGGACTGGGAGGGCGTGGTGGCCCGGTATTCCCAGCTCGTCCAGGACTATCCCGACAGTGAGTGGGCGCCCCTGGCCTATTTCCGGATCGCCATGGCCTGGTTCTACCAGGTGGAAGGTCCCCGCTACGACCTGGGCATCATGAAAAGGGCCGAGAGGGAGCTTTCTCTCTTCCTGAAACGAAAGGGAGGAACGCCCAAGCAGAAGGAAACCGCCCGGAAGGCCCTGGCCCGCCTCCACGAGTGGATGGCCCAGCGGGCCTACAGGACCGCCCATTATTACATGACCGTGGGCAGCCCGGTGGGGGCCTGGATCTACTTGAAAGAACTGGTAGACCAGTATCCCGGGACCCAGGCGGCCCGGAAGGGGGCGAAGGAACTTCCCCTTTGGGAAAAGAGGGCCCGTCGCTGGAAGGCCCGGCATCCTTTCGAAAAGATCGAGGTGAAAGAGTGAGGGAAGCCCTGTTCTTGTCCGTCGCGGCGGCGGCCCTCCTTGTGGGAGGGCCGGGTTGCGCCTACAAGGCTGGGCTGGACCTGGAGACCAAGGGCATCCGCTCCCTGGGGGTGGAGGTCGTGGGAAACGACACTTTCCGCCAGAGGATCGAGATGCCTCTTACCCGACGCCTCCAGGAGGAAGTGGAATCCCGCGTCCGCGTGACCCCCGCGCCTCCCGGCGAGGCCGACGCCGTTCTCCAGGTCCGCATCCGATCGGCCCGGGAACATCCTCTCGCCGAGGGAGCCCACGACGTAGTCTCTGTAGGCAGCCTGGTGATGGTCGTAAGGGCCCGGCTCGTGGACCGCAGGACCGGGGAGGTCCTGCTGAGAGGCGGGGCGGCGGACTGGTCGGAATTCATCATCCCCGTGGGGGAGGATCTGGATGAGGCCGTTCGCGTAGCGGCCCGAAAGGTCGCCCGCCGGGTGGTCCTTCTTTTGGACCCGGAAATCGATAAATTGAGAGAAGAGGGCCCCAAGGGGGAAAAGAAGAGCCCCTCCCCCCGGTAAAGGGGGCCGGGCGAAACGAGAAAATCACCTGTAACGAAAGCAAGAAAAGGAATTTATGGCCGACTCTCAGGGTCCAGGCAACTCCGGAAAGGGAGGCAGGAACGTTCGTAAGCCCAAGGGCTTCAGCGGGTTCTTCCTGCTCGTGGCGTTGATCTCGCTGTTCATTCTGCTTTTGCAGATGCACACCCAGCCCGACGTCAGCAACTCCCCCTACCTCTTCCTCAAGTATCTCTTCGCCGGAAAGCTGGAGAAAATCCGGGTCGAGGAGACCCGGGTCCAGGCCCAGGTGAAGACCGGCCAGGGGGAAAAAAGCTCCATTCCCGGGGAGGCGGGAAAGCCGGGTCCCACGGAGTTCGAAGTGATCTTCTCCAACCTGGATCCCTCCCTGGAGGAGATGCTCCGGGACGTGAGCGCCTGGTCCGCCCAGGTGGACACCGAGTGGTCCGGGGGGGCCGAGGGGGTGCGCAGGTTCATCCAGCAGGCCAAGGCCGGGGAAGTCCTGGTTTCCCGGGCCTGGATTCTCCACATCCAGGAAGCCTCCCCCGCGGCCAAGAGGGCCGGCCGGGCCAGGGACCAGGTCTACGTCCTGGCTTCCACCCCTCACGGGCAGGTCTACGGGTCTCTCACCCCCGACCAGAACGATCCTAAGGCCGATCTCCTGGCCCTGGAAAAGGTCCTGAAGGCCCAGGGAGCCAAGATCCACAGGCTTCCCATCGCGGACACCTCTGTCTACCAGGTGGTCCAGCCGAACAAGTTTCTCCTGGTCCTGCTGACCACCGTGGGGCCCTGGGTGCTTCTGCTGGGCCTGGTCTGGTTCTTCTTCTTCCGCCAGATGCGGGCCGGGCCGGGAGGCGGGGTCCTCTCCTTCGGGAAGTCCCGGGCCACCCTCTACAACAAGGAACACCGCACCAATACCACCTTCGCCGACGTGGCGGGCATCGAGGAGGCCAAGGAGGAGGTGGCCGAGCTGGTGGAGTTCCTCAAGAATCCCCAGCGTTTCCAGCGCCTGGGCGGGCGCATCCCCAAGGGGGTCCTCCTGGTGGGGCCCCCGGGCACGGGCAAGACCCTCCTGGCCCGGGCCATCGCGGGAGAGGCGGAAGTGCCCTTCTTCTCCATCTCGGGCTCGGATTTCGTGGAGATGTTCGTCGGCGTGGGCGCCTCGAGGGTGCGGGACCTCTTCAAGCAGGCCCGGGAGAATTCCCCCTGCCTCATCTTCCTCGACGAGGTGGATGCCGTGGGCCGGAAACGGGGTTCCGGGCTGGGCGGAGGCCACGACGAGAGGGAGCAGACCCTCAACGCCATCCTGGTGGAGATGGACGGCTTCGACACGGACGAGGGCATCATCCTCATCGCCGCAACCAACCGGCCCGACGTGCTGGACCCGGCCCTGCTGAGACCCGGCCGGTTCGACAGGCAGATCACCATCGACTACCCGGACGTGAAGGGCCGGCTGGAGATCCTCAAGGTCCACGCCCGCAAGGTCCAGCTCGCCGGCGACGTGGACCTGGAGGTCATCGCCAAGGCCACCCCCACATTCTCCGGCGCCGAGCTGGCGGCCCTCATCAACGAAGCGGCCATCCTCGCGAGCATCCGGAACAAGGACGCCGTATACATGGAGGACCTGGAGGAAGCCAGGGACCGGATCCGCTGGGGCCGGGAAAAGCGCTCGCGGGCCGTGGAGGAGGAGGACCGCCGCATTACGGCCTACCACGAGGCGGGCCACGCCCTGGCGGCGGTGCTCATGCCGGAGGTGGGTTCCCTTCACAAGGTCACCATCATCCCCCGGGGCATGGCCCTGGGCGCCACCATGTCTCTGCCCGAGAAGGACGACTACCACATGGGCCGCAAGAAGCTGAAGTCCATGCTGGTCCACCTGCTCGCGGGCCGGGCCTCCGAGCAGGTCTGTTGCGAGGACATCAGCGCCGGAGCGGAAAACGACATCCGCCGGGCCACCCAGATCGCCAGGCTCATGGTGGCCGAGTGGGGCATGAGCGAGAAGATCGGCCCCGTCTCCTACACCCGGCCCCCGGAGCACAATTTCCTGGGGAGGGATTTCAGCTTCGGCAAGGAACACTCCGAGAAGGTGGCCTTCGAGATCGACATGGAGGTCAAGGCCCTCCTGGAGGAAGCCCTGCAGAAGGCCCAGGACATCTGCCGCGCCAACAAGGAAACCCTGGACAGGATCGCCCGGGCCCTCCTCCAGAAGGAGACCCTCTCCGGTTCGGAGGTGAGGGCCATCATCCGGGGGGAGGAACCCGATACGGTCCCACCCGAAAAGAGGTGGGGTTACTACGGCGGGAAGGAAGAGAAGGAAGAGGAGAAACCCCGAAACGAACCTGCGGGGGAGACCACTCCTCCCGCCGGGAAGGGAGAGGAAGGACCCGGAGAGAAGACATGACGGAGACCTCCCCTCTCCCCCGGGGCGGAATCCGGGTCCTCCAGGACGCACCCGGCCCCAGGGGCCCGAGAGCGACCCTCCTGGTGGAAGATCTTTCGCCCTCCGAGAGGGAGGGCTTGGGCCTGGATCAAGGGAGCCCCTTGGTCCTGGATCTCGAGGGAGACCCTCCCGCCCTTCCGCGTATCCTGGAGAGGACGCCTTCCCTGGCGGAAGAGATCCTCGGCGCCCTCGCTCGTTTCCGGCGCCCCCACCC
>CAYQBW010000076.1:0-8685 GCA_964415725.1 uncultured Planctomycetia bacterium | reverse complement strand
CGCCTGGATCCTCAAGGGAAAGGGGCCGGGCCTTGGCGATTCCCGGGCCCGGCCCCTTTCCCTTGAGGATCCAGGCGAGAACGGCCAAGGGAAGCCCCAGGACATCGAAGAGGAGAAAGGAAGCCCAGAGCCCGGGAGTCCCCCACTTCTTCAGGAAGCGCACCGAGTTCAAGGCGGTCAGGTATTTCCTTGTCCTGGAGACCCCGCCCCCCGTGGAGAGGGAGGGGGAGTGGACGGCCCTGGACCAGGGGACGAAAAGGGCGAGATATCCCTTTTGCCGCATGCGGAGGGCCAGGTCCAGATCCTCCATGTACATCCAGTATTCCTCGTCCAGGGGACCGGCCTCCCGCAGGGCCCCGGCCCGGTGGAGGACGCAGGCCCCGGGGAAGTAGTCCACGTATTCAGGCCTCGTATAGCGCCCCTCGGGCCTCTTTCCCAGCCCGCGGAGCCCGGTCAGGCTGGGACCGAAACGGAAGACCCCTCCGGCGGACCAGATCCTTCCTTCCGGGTCCAGGACCAGGGGACCCGCCGACCCCGCCTTCTCGTCCGCCTCCATGGCTTCCACCAGGGGAGTGAGAAATCCCGGCTCCAGGCGGAGATCGTTGTTGAGCAGAAGAACGTAGTCGGCCCCCTTCTCGAGGGCCCTGTCCGCTCCCAGGTTGACGGCCCGGCAATAGCCCAGGTTCCTTCCCGCCGCAAGGACTTCCCAGCCCGGGGGAAAAGAGGAATCCTCCCGTTCCAGGGGGTGGTCCGGGTCGTTGTCCACCACCAGCACCTGGAGCCGGGGATAGTCGACCCCGGCAAGGTCCCCCAGGCAGGCCAGAGTCGGGGCGGGGTCCCCGTAGTGGACCACCAGGGCGGCCACCAGGGGGGGGACTTCGTCCCGCGTGAAGAGAGCGCCGTCAAGCCGGGTAGAGGACACCCTCGAGGGCCTCCGCCTTTTCCAGGAACTCCGGGAGCCTGCTTGCGGGGAGACGCATGAAGGCCTCGCAGGCCGTCACCCCGGGGTCCTCTATGTTCACCGTGGCCGCCTTGTCCCGCCAGACCACCTTGGTGGCGAAGTCCAGGTAGGCCAGTTGGCTCCGAAAAGCCCGAAGGGCCCTCTCCTTGGTCTCCAGAAGGTCCGTGATGTCCACCAGTGTATTGGGAAGGCCCATGTTGTTGATTCCCATGACCAGGCATTCCCCCCCGGGGGGAAGAGCCCGGAAGGCGGCGGCCGCGGCGGCCCGGGCCAGGACCCGGTGGTCTTTGTGGTTGTCCAGGGGGGAAAGGGTGTAGAAGGTTCGGGGCTGGAGCCGGCGGAGGAGATCCTCCAGGATCTTCTCCAGGTCCCCGGCCTCATCCAAGCGGCCGTCGGGGAACCCGAGTTCTCTCCATTCCCGAACCCCCAGGATCTCCAGGGCCCGGGCGGATTCCGCCTTCCTGAGGGAAGCGATGTCGCCGAACTTCCCCTCCGGGTCCCCGCCGGCGCCGTCCGTCGCGTGCACCACCACCACCCGGTGGCCCCGGGAGGCGTGCCAGGCCATCATGGCCCCGCAACCGATCACCTCGTCGTCCGGGTGAGGCACGGCCACCAGCACGGGGCCCTGAAAAGTCTCTCTCGGCGTCAACGCGGGAAAGAGGTGTTCCATGGCTTTCATCATAGGCCCCCCGGGAAAAAGGCCCAAAAAGAATCGGGGCGGCCCCGGGGGCCGCCCCTTCTCTTTCCCTTCGCCGCGATGGGCTAGTTCTTGAAGAAGGGTCCCTTCCAGGCCAGGAGAAAGGCCCCGGCCCCTCCTAGGAGGACCAGGAATTTCAGCCAGTCCCCACCCCCACCTTTTTCGGCCGGCGCCGGCGCAGGCGCCGGGGCGGCCGACTGCCGGGGAGCCGGCGCTTTCCCCAAGGCGGGAAGGCTCGTGTGGAACCGGGCCCCCTCTTCGAACATGGCCCTTTTACGGTCGTAGAGCATGTCCGTGTCCACCAGGGTCGGCTTCCGGTCGGAGTTCATCAGGGCCGGGGTCTTGTCCCGGAAGTGGTTGTCCCCTTCCTCCATGCCGATGATCCGGATCTCCAGGCCCTCGTGCATGGCCTCCTTGTCCACGTTCTCCTCCACCGGGTTGGGCTCGGGCCTCACCTGGGCCGGCAGGGCCCCCGCCAGGGAAAACAGGGCGACTCCGAGGATGAAGCTCTTTTTCATGGCTTGATTCCCCCCCGCGGGTTCTTCAGGGTTTCACGATGTAGCGGTTGGGGTCCTTGGAGAGAACCTCCCAGCGGAGAAACTCCACCGGCTTGACCACCTTGGGCAGGAACTCCTGGACCGCCCCGGCGCCTCCCCCCAGGAGCCGGCAGTCGTAGTTGATGTACATGTGCGGGGTCCCGTAGATGATGTTCTCGTTGCGGGAGACCAGGGCCCCGTTGATCACGGCGTCGTGGCTGTTGGTGACGAACCAGCAGAAGGAGTGGTTCGTGTAGAAGACTCCGTCCAGGTGGTTGGCGTGGACCGAGGCTACGTCGTTGTAATTGATCCCCCCGGGAGGCATGTTTCCGCCCCAGTGGGCCGGGTCCAGGGGGTCCTTGAAGTCGATGTCGTTCGCCAGGCTGGTCGTGGGGTCGTAGACGCCGTCCCCGTCGATGTCCTCGCCCGTTCCGGGAATGGGATCTCCCACGGACTTACCCGGGGGGATGAGGCCCAGGTGCGCGTCCAGCGCCGAGTAGCGCTCCACGGTGAAGACATTGTCGTCCTCCAGGACGTCGTCGTCTTCCGTCCCGGCGATCCCGTCCTTCCCCTTCCTGGTGTTCGGGATCCCGTCCTCCCCGGCGTCCTCCTCGGACTTGTTCATGGAACTCCTCATCCAGTGGTCCACATACCTCCGCCAGGTGCTGTTTTCGTGGTTGCCCACGGCGATGTTCTCGCGGGCGAAGAACCCGACGAAGTCCTTGTTCCAGTTCTGGGTGAGCCAGGCCTCGGTGTCTTCCTTCTTGTTGCTCGCCGGCCTGGGGGAGGTGGGCGGGTTCACGTAGTGGATGGAATCGGGGATGTAGATGTTTCCCCCGGCGTAGATGGCGCCCTGCCCCGTAATGTATCCGCTGATGATCACGTTCCCCCGGATGATGACCTTCCCGTGGATCCGGATGGGGTTTGCCAGGGTCCCGTGGAGGTAGACATTGGGTTTCTCCCCCGGGTCGTCCCCCGTCACAGCGTCCAGAACGTGGCTTCCCCCGATGTCCACGTGCCCACCTTCGGCGATGGCCTTGGCCTCGTACTGGGAAAGGTCGGTCAGGTTCGGCATGGGGACCTGGTCCTGGAAGTCGTGCTGGTTGGAGGGCTTGCCCCCGTTGCCCCTCACGTTTCCGGACCTGAGAATGTCCCAACCCGCGAATATGCCCCCGTCGTTCCCGTCCATCAGGCCGTCCCCGTTGTCGTCGTGGTAGCCCGAGAGGACCGCCTTGCCGCCCGCCCACTCCACCTTGTCGTAGAGGGGCTGGCCCGTGACGGTGGGCCGGTAATAGGCCGCGTCGAACTGGCCGTTGCTCCGGACGTTCCCGTTACAGATGATGGAACTTCCGTAGAACCATCCCCAGTTATTGATGAAATACCCGTAGTTGAAGACCTGGCTCGGTCCGGTCTCGAACCGGACGGTCACCTGGAGGGCCTGCCAGGCCTTCATTCTCTTCCCGGCGGGGAGGTTCTGGGGGGCCTGGGGGAGGTACCCCGTGGAACGGATCGTCACGTTCATCCCCTCGGGATCCTCGGCTCCCGTCATGGTCACCGAGTATTCCCCCATCTTCCGGCTCCCGTCCATCAGGGCCTGCGCGATCTTGTAGCGCACGGTCCCTCCCGATTTGAAGATGTTGTGGAGCCCAAGAAGAGGGTCGTGGAAACTCGTCTTCTTCACGGCGTTCTGGAGAAACCTTACGGCGTCCTCGACCCCGGCCTGGGCCACGTAACGGGCCCGGACCTGGTCAAGGGAGTCCTTGGACTCCTTCAAGTCCACCACGGAAAAGGCCGTGGTGGCGAAGACCAGCCCCACCAGCAAGGTGGATGCCGAGACGACGCTCACCAGGGCGCTCCCCCGGTCTTTCTTTCGACGATCTTTCATGAGTTTCACCCCTTCCCCGAATCCCCTGTCGTTTTCTAGTTCCTGGCGAGGACCTGGAAGGTGGCCATTCTCCGGCCGCTTCCGTCCTTGTCGCCGAAAGTGGAAATGACCACTTTCCATACCCTTCCCGTCTTGGTCACCTTGAACCCGGGTGGCGTGACCGTCCCAGGCCTCAGGTGGCGGGCCAGGATCTGGGTGGCCCGGACTTTGAGACTTGAATCGAGAACCTGGCGCACCAGCACCCGGTTGATCCTGTGGTTCTTTACTTTCGGGATGACCGTGTATCGCACCTTCCACCCGATCTTGTTCCTCTCGTCGGGGGTGGAACCCAGGGACTTGTCCCGGATCCCCCACCCGGTGGCGCCCCCGCTCTGGACGGGGTAAGAGAAGGTGAGGACGCTGTTTCCGCCGGGGGTGGTCCCAACGGTGATCCTGGAATCGCTCGAGGCGCGGAGTTCCCGCACCAGGTAAGACTGGACCCTCCGGATTCCCCGGTTCCGGCCCGAGTTCACCACCACCCCTTCCTCGCTGGCGGACCCGACCTCCAGCATTCCCGCCATGGCCAGGGCCAGGACGGAAAAGATGGCCGAGGAAACCGCGAACTCGACCAGGGTGAGACCCCCGGCCGTTTTCTTCGCGAATCCTTTCTTCAACCCTGTTTTTCTCATCTTCGGCTCCTGTATGTGACGACCCTGGAAAGCTCGTGCCCGGCCCGGAGGTCCGTGAGGACCGCCCGGATCATCAGCAGGTCGACCGCCACGTTGGAAACGGTAAGGTCCACTTTGAACCGCGAATCTTTGACACTGGCCTGGTCGTAGAAGGTGTTCCCGTTCATGGCCAGGAGGGCGTTGAAATTCTGCCCTTCCAGGCTGTCCATGACGGTGGAGAGGAAGGCAGCCCCGTCCACGATGGTCTTGGACTTGGAGACCGCCTTGAAGTTGGAGGAGAAGGCGCCGACGAGCCCCATGCAGAGGATCCCCAGAAGGGCGCCGCTCACCATGACTTCCAGGAGGGTGAAGCCTTTGCGCCCCTTTCCCCGGACCCCCGCTCTCCTGGGGCCCTTCAGCGGAAACCAGCCGTGGTATGTCGTTTTTTTCTTCATCGTGTCACCTTTTTCGGCGGAAAGGACCAGGGACTTTCGCCCAAACTGTCGAATTCCTCGGCATTCCTGTCTCAAGGGGAGAAGGCGGGGGCACGGGGCCCCCGCCCTGGAAGGAAGATTCAGGGTTTGACCACGTACCGGTTCGGGTCGCGGCCCAGGAGTTCCCACCTGAGAAACCGGATGGGCTGGACCGTCCTGGGCAGGAAGTTCTTCACCTGTCCCGCGCCGCCGCCCAAAAGCCGGCAATCGAAGTTGAAGACCAGGTGGGGCGTTCCGTAGATGATGTTCTCGTTCCGGGAGACCAGGGCGCCGTTGACCACCGCGTCCTGGGAATTGCGGACGAACCAGCAGAAGGAGTGGTTCGTGTAGAAGACCCCGTCCAGGTGGTGTGCCCGAACGGTGGCCACGTCGCCGTAGCTCTTCAGCCCGTGGAAGGGCATGTTCCCGCCCCAGTGGAGCCGGTCCAGGGGCACCTTGAAGTCGATGTCCTTCTTGATGGTGGTGGTAGAGTCGTAGACTCCGTCTCCGTCGATGTCCTCTCCCGTGCCGGGAATGGGGTCGCCCACGGCCTTCCCCGGGGGGATGAGACCCAGTTTCGCGTCCAGGGCCGTGTAGTGTTCCACGGTGAAGACGTTGTCGTCCTCCAGGACGTCGTCGTCGGCCGTCCCTTTTTTCCCGTCCTTGCCGGCCTTGGTGTTGGGAATCCCGTCCTGGCCGGCGTCCTCGTCGGAACGGTTCATGGAACTGGTCATCCACCGGTTGACGTAGTTGCGCCAGGTGGAATCCTCGATGTTCCCCACGGCGATGTTCTCGCGGGCGAAGAACCCGATGAAATCCTTGTTCCAGTTTTTCGTGAGCCACTTCTCGGTGGCCTCCTTGGTGTTGTTCTTGGGCCTGGGAGAGGAAGGGGGATTCACGTAACGCAGGCTCCTGGGAATGTAGATGTTTCCTCCCACGTAGAAGGCCCCCTGTCCCGTGATCCAACCGCTGATGATCAGGTTCCCCCGGATGATGACTTTTCCGTGGACCCGGATGGGGTTGTCCTTGGTTCCCCTGAGGTAGACGTTCTCCTTCTCCCCGAAGTCGTCGCCGGCCACAGCGTCCAGGATCTTCCTGCCCCCCACATCCACGTGGCCTCCCTCGGCGATGGCCTTTTTCTCGTACTGGGAAAGGTCGGTCAGGTTCGGCATGGGCACGGAGTCCTGGAAATCGTGCTGGTTGGAGGGCTTTCCGCCCATCCCCCGGACGTTCCCTACCCTTATGATGTCCCACCCCGAGTAGATTCCTCCGTCCTTTCCGTCCTTCTTGCCGTCGCCGTTGTCGTCATGGTAGCCCAAGAGGACCGCTTTTCCCCCGGACCAGACCACCTTGTCGTAGATGGGCTGTCCCGTCACCGTCGGGGCGTAACCCGCGGCGTCGAACTGGCCGTTGCTCCGGGCGTTTCCATTGCAGATGATGGAACTCCCGTAGAACCAGCCCCAGTTGTTGATGAAGTAGCCGTAATCGAAGACGTGGCTAGGCCCGGTCTCGAACTTTACGGCCACCTCCAGGGCCTGCCAGGCCTTGACCCTCTTCCCGGCGGGCAGGTTCTGGGGCGCAGCCGGCAGATACCCCGTGGACCGGATGGTCACCGTCATGGACTTGGAATCCCCCGTTCCCGTCATGGTCACGGAGTATTCCCCCGCCTTCCTCCCCCCGTCCATCAATGGCTGGCCGATCTTGAAGCGGACCGTGCCCCCGGACTTGAAGATGTTGTGGAGGCCCAGCAGGGGGTCGTGGAAGCTCGTCTTTTTCACGGCGCTCTTGAGAAAGGCCACGGCGTCTTCCACCCCGGCCTCGGCCAGGTACCGGGCCTGGACCTTCTCCAGGGAGTTCCTGGACTGCTTCAGGTCTACCACGGAGAAGGCCGTCGTGGCGAAGACCAGGCCCGCGAGCAGGACCGACATGGAGGCCACGCTCACGAGGGCGGAACCGTTCTCGTTTTCCCTTTTCCACTTCATGGCGATCTTCCTTCCCCTTCCCTTCCCCGGCGGGGAAGGGACAATGGTTTAAAGAAAGCCCGTGGCGGAAAAGAGAGGGAAGAGCCTGGGAGAGGAGGGGGAAAAGGGAAAGGCTGTGGAAGGGGTGGATGTCCGCGTTCTTTCCCGGATCGTCTTCATGAGTTCTTATCGGATCCGGGAAGGGAAAACTTTTGGGGAATCTTCCTCCTTTTTTCCCCTCCTGTCTCGTCCTGAGATTGCCGCCTAGGGGGAGGCCACGTAGCGGTTGGGATCGGCGGAAAGGATCTCCCAGCGCAGGAAACGCACGGGCCTCACCACCAGGGGAAGGAACTCCCGGATGACCCCCGCGCCTCCGCCCAGGAGCCGGCAATCGTAATTGAAGACCAGGTGGGGCGTGCCGTAGATGATGTCCTCGTTCCGGCATACCAGGGAACCGTTGAGGACGGCGTCCTGGTCGGAAGAGACATACCAGCAGAAAGAGTGGTTCGTGTAGAAGGTTCCGTCCAGGTGGTTGGCGGAGGTGGAGGCCACATCCCCGTAGGTGATCCCCTGGGCCGGCATGTTTCCTCCCCAGTGTTCGGCGTCCAGGGGAACCTTGAAATCGATGTCTCCCGCCAGGGTGGTCGAGGAATCCCGGAGGCCGTCGCCGTCGATGTCCTCTCCCGACCCGGGAATGGGGTCCCCCACGGACTTACCCGGGGGGATGAGACCCAAGGCCTGGTCCAGCTCGGTGTAGTATTCCACTGTGAACACATTGTCCCCTTCCAGCACGTCGTCGTCGGCCGTCCCCGTCTTCCCGTCCATCCCCGCCTTGGTGTTCGGAATCCGGTCCTGGCCCGCGTCCTCGTCGGAGCGGTTCATGGAGCTGTTCATCCACTTGGTCACCTCGCTCCGCCATGTGTCGTCCTCCAGGTTTCCCACGGCGATGTTCTCGCGCGCGAAGAATCCGATGAAGTCCTTGTTCCAGTTCGCCGTCAACCACGCCTCGGTGTCTTCCTTCTTGTTTGAGGCGGGCCTGGGCGAGGAGGGCGGATTCACGTAGTGGAGGGAATCGGGAATGTAGATGTTCCCCCCCGCGTAAATGGCTCCCTGCCCCGTGATCCAGCCGCTGATGATCACGTTCCCCCGGATGATGACCTTCCCGTGGACCCGGATGGGGTTGTCCTTGGTTCCCCGGAGGTAGACGTTCTCCTTCTCGCCCGGGTCGTCGCCTGCCACGGCGTCCACCACCTGGGTGCTCCCGATGTCGATGTGCCCGCCCTCGGCGACGGCCTTGGCCTCGTAGGCCGAAAGGTCCGTCAAGTTGGGCATGTCCACGTAGTCCTGGAAATCGTGCTGGTTGGGGCTTTTTCCTCCTTCTCCTTTTACGTTCTGGACGTTGGCCACGTCCCACCCCGAGAAGATCCCCCCGTCCCGGCCGTCCTGGCGCCCGTGGCCGTTGTCGTCGTGGTAGCCCGTGAGGACGGCGTTTCCTCCCACCCAGTCCAGGCTGTCGTGGGTGGGT